>JAQTTS010000003.1 GCA_028710655.1 Dehalococcoidales bacterium | reverse complement strand
GCTGGCAGCCGCTGCCTTGGCCAATTCCTGTAGCTTGGCAAGCATAAGATCGCCCCCTTCCCCTTCAGGAAACAGCCAATTCAAAGCAGAACTGCGGAGGAACGTAGACCGGGATCTCACCACATGTGCAGGGCAGGGCAAGCCAATATTAAAGGCCGCATCTCCGAGGCACCAAAGAACGCGCCAGACGCCCTGATATCGTGGAGGAATCTGAATGACCTATCAGGAAATACGACGTTCTTGCCCTGGATGTCCATATGAGGACAAAAGGGAAGAACCCGATTACGCAGAACTCCCATGCAAATTAAAAGGAATTGAATTAGGCCCCGGCGGTTGCAGCCGGAAAACCTATGTGGTAGGCAAGTGAACCGCGCCGGGCACGAGCATCTCCAGGAACGCAAGGCTGGCACACAGGGTTAACTGAAGTTAGCTGTTACTTATGACTGCGGACGCGGCGGCGCTCTGTCGAATGATCAGTCCGTGGCCGCGAGCTTAAGCGAATGAGATGACCTCCTCTTCACCTCCCATGATGGAGGTTTCTTCTGTAGCCCGCGCATAGTCTTCGATACCGTTTGCCTGGCCAACACTGCCACAGCGGCGAGATGGTAGTCAGCAATACCTTTGCCGATATCCGCCGCTGTAACTCGCGTCCAATAGCTAGCTGGGGTGATGCCCAATGAACTCGGCTCGGCAATCGGGCTTGCCAGTCGAAAAGCCCTGCAACTCTTGGTCACGAAGAACTCCAACACATCTCTTTGCTCAGATGCGCCGGTTTCTTGCACGCTTCGCAAAGTCCTCAACGCCATGAACCCGATAACACAAGCCAGAGAGAAAAGAAAGTGGAAACCGGTAAGCTCTACGCTGTCCAATCCTACGGACTGTGGAAGGTCGGCCCAGTGCAGGTTCAAGACCACCGTGCGCCCGGCGAACACGTCAGCCAGAAAACCTCCGGCAAGTGCGCCGACACCTGTGCCGGCACTATCAGCCAGCGATGCGCCGGCAAGGCAAGATGTTGCCCGACCTTGAGGGGCAAGTTTCAGCGCAAGCGTCCCCGTGGTAAGCGTAATTCCGGCCACTGCTATTCCGGAAAAGACGTGCAACACGGCAAGAATCAGGATCAAACATGCATTTATCCCGGCGACAGCGGTGAGGACCCACCCCGGTATGATCAGCAGGAAGAGTGACGCGCTCAAAGACAAGGCCGTTTTGCTGCCGAATCGGTCAGCCAACGACCCCCAAAAACCAAGAGACAGGACAATGAATACTTCGCTAACAGTAGTAAGCGCAACCACAGTGAGTATTGAGAGTCCCAATTGCCTTAACATGAACACGCTGAAAAACGGGATGGCCAGATTCGTGGCGAACCCCCAGAACATGAGTAATTTCATCAACTGCCGATATTTCTTCTCACGGAGAGGAGCAGCCACAGTGTCTACGAGGGAATGTCGTTGGCTGGATACTTGCGGCATCATCGGCTCAGGAATAAACGCTGTAATAGCGGGGCTTACCAGCCCGAAAAAGACCAGGCCTGTCAGCACAACGAAGGTATATCCGATGGCTACGTTTCCTGTCTTACCGCAGTGATCAAGAACAAAGGCGGCAGCCAATGCCAGAACTACAGCCACAGCCGTTGATAATGACAATCGCCTCGCGAAGAATTGGCCCAGCACTTGCCGGGGGACTAGATCACGCATCCAGCTGCTCCAGGCGCAGTTGGTCAAGGCATTGAAAATGCCCCGGACCGCCATCAACCCCAGCAGAATCGAAATCGCGCCGGCACTGGGTATCTCCATCACAACCGGGATGAGCGCTATGGGGACCCATAAGAGCAAAGACGCAAGCCAGGTGGCCAAAACCACTACTTTGCGACGGCGACATCCTTCGATTAGCCACACAGCGGGTATTTGAAACAGGTCGGTGATGAAAGGGATGCTTGCCAGTAGACCTATCTGGAAGCTGCTAGCACCTAATGCCAGCGCGAAGGCGGCCAAGAATGTGCTGGCAGTGAGGCTGGAGAAGCCAGTGGAGGCTATGCCTTCCCAGGTGAGGGCACGCAGGCCCTGCCCCACCTCGTCGCGGGAGAGCGTCGTTCTGGGCTGCAGTATGTTCTGTAGGTTCATCGGCAACTACCATGGGCGTCTCTTTGGTCATCCTTCCAGATCTGGTCCAGTGCCGCAAAGGAAAGGCACGCCTTGGGGTACTCCCTCCACTTCCAACTGCCTGAGGCAGCGTGGACAGTAGAACTCCCGAAACAGACACCAATCTTGATGTTGTTCCAGTATTCCCGGGTATATGTCTTTGAAATTGCGGCCGTAGACCAGTGCCCGGTATTTCCAGTTGGTTTCGCAACAGCCCAATTCATGCCCGCATTCACAGCTGATGACCTTCCGTCCATGCTCCTGCACAACGTACAGGTGTTCTTGCAGGCGTCCGAGTATCTTGTCCGGTATCTCGGCCCGGCTGGTTCCGCAGCACTTGTGTTGGCCAGTCTGGCTTCTGTTGGCTGTGTCACGCCGCTCATCTATCCCGGCCTCGATCCGGACCGACCTGTCCTCAACAGAGAGAGGAATCTGTTCGAATTCAGCGGGGAGTCTCCATCCTTTCTTGAACCAGTCCCTCCATTCGGGCGAAAAGCGAAGCATGTCGTTTATCATTAAGGCACAGACCCTGGGTATGTCGCCCTTCAGCAACCTCTCTCTCTGCACAGCGACATACCCTTCGGCCGGTACTGCCAATGTCCTACGCTCACTACGTAGTTCGCCCCTGAGTTTTGACGTTTCCGCCATGTCGCACTCCACGTCGCCCAACAGCGGGCCGGTTTTCCTGACCACCACGCCGAACAGCTCTTTTGCCGTCCGCCAAGCGGTTATCCCGTTGGCGAGGTCTCTAATGACAAGTTGAGGGTTTCTCTCCAGTGGGTCTCCAAAATCAACAGCTGAGGCTTTGCAGAACTCAATAAGGTCATATTCGTCCGTGTTTATGTCTGGAACGACGCCAGGCACGACAATTTGCACATCGCCTTTCATGAACCTCGCCATATCGGGCCCTTTCCACAAGTGCGGGCGAGCAGGAAGTTTTTCTCTATCAGCTAACGCTTTGGCAGCAGGAATGGGAGCCCCGGCCATGCATTTCTTTGGCAGGAACTGCTCCAGCACCTTGGCCAGACCGGCTCTCCTGCCGTCCTCAACAATCTCCTGCATTGCTTCAGAAAAGAAGTCGATGCCATAAGATTCTATGAGCTTGTGTATTGCCTCGCGCATGTACGTGCAGGAAGTCATCTTTGCCTCGGTATCCATAGCCCATATATCAGCAGCTTCCGCGCCTCGGCCAACGGCGGACTCGATGTTGGGAGGTACCACATCATCCCAGGTCATCTTGGAGAGGGCTAGCGGCATGGTCACGTGGCAGCGGCTCGCTGCATTGGAGCGGTAACCCCCCGCATCACCGACCCTGGGCACAGTCTCGTGCGACACCGCACGTACCCAGGCTACCAGCTGGGCCTGATGAAATACCGGAAGGACTATAAACTGGTCTTCCGGGAATTGTCCACCGTAATGTGGTATATCGTTGAAGAAGAAGTCATTGTCTGTTATCCTCGGGTCGTTTTCATAGTCGTTAAGAGCCATGAAGCGTACCAGTCGGCTCATGCTGTACACACGTAGCAGTACTCCTGTAGAAAGGGCGGTCGGAAATCCCTCCGGCGCGTAAATGCCGGCCATGCATTCGCCTGAATCCTTCACTGTTGGGGAACCAGCCACATGTCGCAGCACCTCTCTGGCGTTCACCGCTATCTGAAGCAGTTTGGCATAGAACACCTGATAGTCGCTTGGCCTCTCTTCTTTTATCGGCATCTGCCGCCAGTAGTAACCTTCGGCCAGGCACCTGTCTTTAGCCAGCACCAATTGCTTCAGACTAAGGTCTTTTGTTTCTGCGTTGTAGGCAGCTATTCTGCGCCCATACTCCTGCGGGTCGAGTTCGTTTATTCCTTCATCCCGTTTCGCATTCCTGTTTTCCATCATGCACGCTCCTGTTGATGAACTGCGGCATCATCAGATACCTCTTACGCGTATGGTTGCTGGGGCTTCATGTTATGGTTTCACCATTCCCGTCAGGTGCAAACCGCGAATGATCATGCTTACAGCTATGGCCGCCAGCAAAAGGCTGAATACCTTGGAAAGCGCCTTCATGCCGCCTTGTCCCAGGAATCCCGCAATCCTGCCGCCGGCCATGAAGGAGACCCAGACAGCAAGGATGTTCAATGCAAACGCAATCAGTACCATGTACGTGGGGAATTCTGTGTTCAGCAGCATCAAGGTAGTTATGGTGGCAGGGCCGACTGTCAGGGGCGTGCCGATGGGCACCACCGCCACTATTTCTTCCTTGATGGCATCAACGAAGTGCCCGGTTATCATGTGCCTTATTGACAGAGCGAGGAGGATTATCCCTCCAGCTATGGCGAACGAACCGACTGAGATACCCATGGCACGGAGAATCAGTTCTCCCAGGAACAAGAAGGCGATGCCCACCAGCCCTGCTGTGGTCGTGGCCAGATTGAGCATCCGCCGCTGCTCGCGCTGGGACATGCCCTCACTCAGAGACATGACGAAAGGCAAGTTGCCAACGGCATCTATAGCTATGAACAATGGTATGAACACTAGTGCAAAAGACCCAAGCCAGTGAGACATCTTCTTCTCCGGTCATGTCAACGGGTAGTGAGGCTTCCTTTTTGCGACGGTTAGAGCCACCCCTTGCGGCGAAAAAAGAACAGCGTCCCCGCTGCTAGAAGCATCATGAATCCCAGGATTATGCCCAGTGCGGCCCAGCTGCCCCCTGCAGCAACGCCGAAGGGCAGCCTGATGTTCATCCCGAAGATGCCGGTAACAAGTGAGAGCGGCATTATGACGGCCATGAAGATGGTCAACACGCGCACCGTCTCCTGCATGCGATGTGATGTCAGCCAGTTGCCGGCCTCGCTCAATCCTTCCACTACCTCTTCATATTCGTCGAGTGAGTTCACCATTCGGTTCAGGTGGTCTCCGATGTCGCTGAAATAAGCGTCGAGACCCTCACCAAGGAAAGGCCGGTGCCCCTCTTCCAATACCTTCATCACCGCGTGGTCTGGCCGCAACGTGCGCTGTAATGACAACATATCCCTGCGCGCCAGCATAGTGTCACGCACGGTCTGCGGGACGGGAGCCTTGAACACTGTCCCTTCAAGTCTCTCGATATTTCCGATGACCTGTTCAACAACAGGGAAGCAGCTGTCTACCAGAGGATCGACGATGCGGTAGAAAAGACTTCCGGGCCCAAGTCCCATAAGGTTTGATCGCGTGTCGGCCTCATCACGGCAACGGCTGAACATCTCGCACAATCCTCTCAAGTTGCCGCTGCAGTCCACTGTGACCAGGAAATCTCTTCCGACAAAGAAGTCGACTTCACTGGCCAGTGCCGGACGTGCCCTGTCAACGAAAGCTGGGAAATGGAGCACAACGAAGATGTGTTCCTCGTATTCGTCAACCTTGGGCGACTGGACGCGGCTGAGCACATCTTCCAGGTTTAGCTTGTGGAAAAACGGATATGATTGTGCCAAGTGTTCGGCCTCTCGCTTCGACGGCCGTTCGATATGGACCCACGTCAGGCCCTTATATGTTACGGAGTCAAGGTTCGCAGGCGTATGCTCGGGAATTTCCCGAGGTCTCACAGCAGTCCCACCCCATTTTGAGATGTTTACGAATCGCATTGGATGGTCCTATTCTCGAGTCTTTGCGATGTTCCATGCTGGTGTGTCGCCAAGAGTCTGTCGTGGTTTCCCCACGATGTTCATCCTGTCGCCACACCCCGGACATGTGGCACGAAAAGCCACCTTCTGGCAATGTGCCCGCGTTAGCTGATACCGTTGCACCGTGACCATCTGCTGGCACTTCTCACAATAGACTCGCATGTTTGTCTCCGTTTTCGGTTGATGTCGAACGGCAAAGGCACGACCCACGAGCCATATGAAAATGAAGCGCGGGATTAGCGACCAGTGCCTTCGCCTATTTCAAAGTTGAGCTGCGATTGCCTCGGCCAAGAGCCACCCATCATATAGTCCGGTCTTCCACACCCAGCGCCTCTAGTTCGCCTTTTTCGGTCTTAACCCTTTGGTCCACCATCGACCCGACTATACGCAACATATGTTCGTGCGCCACCCGCCTGGCGGCGGGAGACGATCTGACGGCCTCTTTGGCTGCCTTCCATTCCTGCGCCGTCAGTTCAGCCAGCTTGGCCTGATCTAATGGCGCTCCGGCATTGAGCGCCGATTCCGCCATTTCCACCACCCTCTTTGTCACTGCGCGCCTTAAGCGACCGAACGATAAAAGCTCCTCTGCTGCATAATGACGACCGGCCATGTAGTGACCTCCTGTGCCATGTTGTTGACGCATCCATATCCCAACCAGTGTCGGGATGACTTCCCGCCTTCGGTTCTGCAACATGCCTTACTGCACACTGTGCGGATTCCACGCAAGAGCGTGTACTACCTGGCCTTTCTTTGCGTCTGCTTGGGACCCTTCCGGAGATAGGCCGAGCTCTTCTTGCGAGCCTTCTCCCCTGTCTTGCGTTCTACCTTTTTGTTGCCCACGTGTATCTCCTTATCTCATTTCCCATTTGCTGCCGTGGTACGGAAGATGCCGCCGATCTGGCACGACGAAGCTGCAGGGCTCTCTGCGTAGCGCCACCCCGGTCTTCAAAAGACTCTCTTGTCAGGCACAGCACTTCGCCGATCAAGGCGGGGTAGTCGCACCCGGCAGCTTCAATATGGCACTTGGCGCCGCCGCATGAAGAGATGTCCGGATTGGCGTTCACGTCGATGACGAACGGCTGTCCATCCTTGTCCAGCCTCATATCCACACTGGCATAGCCTCGGCATGAAAGGGCGTGAAACGACCTTACTGCCAGGTCCTTGAGCTGTTTTGCCAGACGTGTCTCTATGTTGGCAGGACACTCCTCCTTCGTACCAACGAAGTACGGGTGTCCCTGTACCCATTTCGCGCAGTAGGTCAACAAATGAGGCTTCCCCGGAGGCAAGAGGTATACGATCTCCTCAATGGGGAAGGCCCTCGGCTCGCCATTGCCCAGTAGCAGAACACGAAACTCTCGCCCTTCCAGGAATTCCTCTACCAGAGCTGGCTGACAGTATGACCGGTACAAATGTGTTACCTGCGTGCTCAATGATTCCATATCCGCCACCACGCTTTGCTGTGACAAGCCGTGGCTGGCGTGCTCGCCCATCGGTTTGACTATGCAAGGCCATCTCAGATTGAAGGCTCCGGTGTCGTCGGGGCAGAGTACGTTCCAGTTAGCAGTGGGAATCCCGGCGGACCTCAGGTAGTGCTTGGTAGTCACCTTGTTCTCGCAGGCCACCAGCGCCGCGCTCGGCGAGCCTGTGAAGCACAGCCCGGTTTCCTCCATCATTTTGGCGATCGCGCTCTCGCTGCCCGGCATACCTGGAAACCCCTCAAACAGGTTGAACACAACGTCTGCACGTATGCGGCTTAGCTCTGACCGGACAGACGAAAATGGCAGGTTCAACGGCAGTATGGTGCAAGCGCACTGCAGCGCTTCCAGTGCGTCTCTCACGGAGGAGACCGCATCGAGCACGCCAAGGATGGCTTCTGCTTCCGCCTTGTCACAATATTCGTTGCAGTACGGGTCGTTATAGATTATGGTTACCTTTTGCAGCACAATCTGCACTCCTTTTGGGCGTGATGACATCCTCGTCGGGGTTCCAGAAAGCCAGACAACTCGCGGACCTGACCTGCCGATCGGCCTAGCACAAACGGCTACCACAGTAGCATTGAAATCATCCTTTGTCAATACATATTGTGCGGCTAATGCCACAATTGTTCTTGGCATGGCAGCAGTTACGCTGGTAGCAGCGACACGTGATGCATGTTGGCTGTCAAACGGGAGATGTCCTGAAATGGCAGCAGCTCTTTGGACTTCGCGGCGAGCCTTAGCGATGATTCAGCTCGTACAGCATGCGCAGGCCAGTCAAAGTCAGGTCCGGCTGAATGGCCTTTATCAGCGGCGTCTTCCGGGCTATCAGTTCGCAGTACGTTCCGGTGGCCACAACCAGAGCCTTTTCCTGCAGCTCCGACTGCACCCTCGTCACGAGCCCTTCCACGAGGCAGATATGTCCCGTCACGATGCCAGACTGGAGCGCCGTTGACGTGTTTTTCCCGATTGCTTTTGTGGGCGGGGTCAACTCCACGTAAGGGAACTGGGCCGCTTTACGGAAAAGGCCCATTGCCGATGACTCAATGCCTGGCGCTATGACACAGCCAATGTAACCTGATCCATGAGAGACGACGTCGAATACGGTAGCTGTGCCCAAATCGACGACTATGACCGGATCACCATACAGCCGCAGGGCCGCCACAGCATTCGCTATCCGGTCGCCGCCGACCTCTGATGGGTTGTCCGCCATAATGCGAATGCCTGTTCTTATGCCTGCTCTGACCACCATCGGATCAACGCCCAAATAGCGCTGGCAAACGCTGATCCACTTTTGGATCTGAGGAGGCACGGCGCAACACAATACGGCGGATGTAATGGCAGATACCAAGATGCCCTCATGGCGCAGCTTTGCCAGCAGCTCCATTCCATATTCATCTGCGTCTTTGTGAACGGTCGTAGCTACATGATGTCTGAATAACAGATGCTCATCACGGAAGAACCCTAACGCCGTCCTGGTATTGCCGACGTCAACCGCCAGCAAAATGTTCGTTATCTGTTCCATACTGCCTGGACTTTGCGCCACGCGTGCCCAGGATCTGCAATGCCGTCCGTCGGCTACGGTGGATTGGCGAGAGTCCCCTGTCGCGGTGCCGAAGTATTATCGTATCTGAAAGAGCAAAGAGATGCCGGTGTCCGGCATCTAATGAGGGCGTTCTTGGCACACCCGTTGCGCCTCTCGACGCATTTGTGTCAGGGCAACATCAAGGCGCTCGTTGGGCACTTCCGGCAGCCAATCTTTGAGGTTGCCGTGTTCAACTTTCCTGCTTCAGTTCCTTGACCGGATCATCTGCGGAGACAGTCACCTTGTCTGCCGCCAGCACCAGTCGCAGGCCGGCGCCATGCCACCCACCCTCAGGGTCCTCCTTGATACCTGTGTAGAGCCAGACCTGTCCACCCTTCTTCATGACGGCATACATGCCAAGGGTGCTCTTTCCCGTTTCATTGTCAACTACTCGTACGGCCATTGTTGTTCACCTCACTATTCTGGCGGATGATCTGCTCCGCTTGGTCTTACAGTCCACGCACATGGTAGTCTGAGGGATAACCTGCAGCCGGCCCGGCGGAATTCTTTTGCCGCAGCTGTCGCAGAGGCCGTAGGTTCCTTCGTCCAGCTTCGCCAGTGCCCGTTCCACCTCAACAAGCTGCTCCCTGGTGCGCTGTGACATGGCTCCTCGAAATACGAGTTCTGTAGTGACTGCTGCCGCATCTTCTGTCTTGTTTGAAGCGTGAAGCTTCTGCGCATCATCGCGCGAGCCACTTTGTGCCAGCGCCAACTCATCGTTTAGACGACGTCGCTCGGCATCCAATATTTTACGCAATTCTTCTAGTCTATTCGCCACTCCTCTGCTTACCTCTGCTTTCCCTTGGCTGTCACATCGTTACAAGGCGCAGCCTCTATTAGGCTCGACAGCTGTCCTCTCCAGTTGCTCACCGCACACCATGAAGTGAAGCACCCCGGCGGGCTCGCAGGCAGTCGCCGGACCGAATCCAGGCTCGTGCAGTCTGCCAGGCTCTAAACGACGCCTGGTTCTCTCTTTCTCTTCTTGCGTGCTACGTTCAGCCGGGCGAGTGACCGGACCAACTCCACCTCGGCCCTGGCCTTGTCGACTCCACAGGCTTTCCTGTCAGCCAGGATTTCTTCAGCTCGGTGTCTTGCCTCTTCAACTCGAGCCACATCGATGTCTTCGGCCCGTTCGGCGGCATCGGCCAGGACCGTTACACTATGCGGCAGCACCTCGATGAAACCACCCAACACAGCCAGATGGGTTTCCTCGTCACCCTTCCGTATCCTAAGCTCGCCTGGTTTGAGCATCGTGATCAGAGGAGCGTGGCGTGGCAATATCCCCATCTCCCCCTCAACACCAGGAGCGACAACTGCGCTCACGGTGCCTGCGTAAACGACGCTCTCAGGTGTGACAACGATAAGGCTCATTTCGGACATGGTTCGTGTATTCCCGACTATGCTTGCGATATCTCAGGACGATGTAAGCTGGTCAAGCCTGCTACTCATTACACCGTGCACGATGGATCGGGGGCCGATGAGGGCCAATCATGCGTTCGACTACTGCTCAGAAGCCATCGTCTCTGTAGTGACCCTCGCACCTCGACAAACAGGCTTTCGTGTGCCTCTTTTCACGAGCGCGCGTGCCGATGTCCACCCACAGTTTCAGACCGGAATGTGCAGATGACCTGCCAGTAGATACGATGCCGGGGCGGCGAGCGGAGGGCCAAACAAGCCGCCGTGCGATATGTTACTACGGTAGCAGGTACGTGCAGGATTGTCAAGGCCCCCGGCTACGTACTTCAGCTAACAGGGCAACGTCATTCAATTCGGGTCTTGACAAGAGTTGTAGCATATGCTACAAGAATAGCAGGCCAATAATCAGAGAGGGTTCACCTGGAAGACAACCTCCGCAAGTTGTCATGTGGGGGTTGTCTTCCAGGCGGTCTGTCGGGAGAACCGAATTCCCCTGCGACTGCTGCCATTGGGGTAGCCAGTATTCCTTGACCTGGTGTCGGTCGTGCTCGCAGTTCTTTGTTGTCATCTTTTACCGAGAAGGAGCGTGATCATATGGTCTTCGAAAGGCGTCAGAATAATGGTCCTTGCGGCTGCCACTTCCACCCGGCTCCACGTCCTGCTGCATATGACGGGGAGTACATCTCTCATCCGGCTCTGACTGAGACGCCATGGGCGATTTGGCCGCCGCCAATGACGCTGCACCAGCGGTGGAATAAGAAACAGTCACCTCCACCGATGAATGTGCGTGCCGCGTTCAGCGTCCGCAAGGGCACATTCTCATTTAACAACTCCTGGGCGCATCCGAAGCCTGGCAATATCCAGCTTCACAAGGTGAGTGGCTTTGGGGTGCGCCTGGCAATGACCTGCAATCCCGGGACAACCCCGTTCTGTCCCCAGCAACTTCTCCCAAGTTATCGTATCACCTCGGAAAATGGCTGGCCTGCAATCAGTGCGCTCCAAGGCATATCTGGGCGGGGCGCGCCGCAGAACACGAATCCGTGGGAAGTGTTCCGCCAGCTACCGCTTGCTAACGGCACATAAAGCGGCAGACTGACTTTCGTCAGGTACCAGCTCCACCTCCGTTTTCGGACATCCATTACTTGTCTATGCCAGTTTACTTGTCCGGACACATGTCAGGCACAGCGCTTTTCCTGTCGACGAGTCGTCTGCATTCACCTATCTGTGGCTTTCCTCAGGCACAAGCCTGGTCGGACAGCAGTATTTGAAGGAGGATTTCGATACCATGGGAAGAAAAGCCGAGAAGGAACGACAGCGGCAGGCATACAAGGCAGCTTTCAAAGGGGTCAAGCACAATCATGGGACGCGAAGCATAAAGAAGAAAGACGAGTCAGCGCTGGGCAGATAGCAGTCGTCAACAGGCTGCCCTTGCGTGAAGTCGCCGGCATGTAACTGCATGGCATACCGGCGAGGAATTGTCGCAGTTGGTGGCTCTGGCAGGACTCTCGATCTGGTGAACTGAGTCCTGCCAGAGCAGGATACAGCAGCGTGCTCCCAGGCGTTCAATCCGGGCGGCAGGAGTTCACCGCAGAGAAGGGAGACGAGATAGCGTATTGTCGCCATGCCAAATGTATGGCGCTAGAGATGGCAGCGGCATGGCCGCTGGGGTGCGCCAAGAGGATGTGTCCCTGCAGTCCCAGTAGTTCGGATGTTGATGAAGCGCCAAACTCGATATTCTCTCTCAAGCGGCTGGCCGTACTAAGTCTGCCTGAGTTGGTTCCTTCGTTCCCACTATCCACAATATGGCCCTGGATGCTGTGAAGAATCAACTCGCTAAGGCCGCGCATGGTTGCCAGCACGGCGCTTCCAGTGAAGCCGTCGGTTACCACGACATCTGCCACTCCTTTGTAGATATCCTTGCTTTCGATGTTGCCGGTGAAGTTCAGGTCGGCGCTTGACAGCAGCATCTGGTGTGCCAGACAAACCAGGCGGTTGCCTTTTGTCGGCTCTTCTCCATTGCTGAGTAAACAAATGCGAGGATGAGTGAGTCCCATGTATTTAGACGCATGGTGATGGCCCAACCGTGCGAACAAAGAGAGGGTCTGCGGAGAACAATCAACGTTTGCGCCGGCATCCAACAATAGTACTGGCCCGCTGCTGCCTGGCAGATATGTGGCAAGAGCTGGCCGCGTCACCCCTCGCTCAAGGCCCAGGGTCTGCAAGGCACGTGCCATGACAACATCGGGGTTTCCGGCTGAGACAAAGGCTGCAGCTTCAGCATTTTCCAGCGTGCGGATTCCGGCCACAGTTGATAGACAGTCTTCGCATATTGCACGCTTGTCATATGGAAAGGAGGCGATTCGTGCCGAAGGCTCCAATACCTTGATGCGGCCATCATCCAAGCGCTGTCCCAGCAGCGGGCGCAAAACAGCGATATTACCGATCAGAATGACAGGTATACCATCATCAGCCGCCGACAAGACTCCTCTGACCACATGTTCCACTCCCAGAGTGCCCTTCGTAGCGTCAACTGCTACGGGGAGAGGATCACCCTCACACCGCGTTGCCGTGCGAGTATCATAGCGCCTCTCTTTAGCCTTTCGAAATGACCTCAACACACTTTTCATTCTTTGCATCGCCATCCGACTTTTCACGTTCCATCGCCTCAAGGAAACCGAGTACAATCGTGCTCCTGAGGCCGTTTCTTCCTCTCACCGGGGCAACGATCCTTCCAATCAGCCATACGGAGCTGGCATCCACGAAAGTCATAACCCTCGGATTGCGGACCGTCTCTTCCAGGAAGTTCGGGCTTTCTTTGCTGAACGCATCTTTGGCCAACTCCACGATGTGTTCGTCATGCTGATGCAATATGTTGGTCAACACAGCCTGCGCCTTGACTGCGCTGACGCCTTTCGGCACAGGGATGCGCACCTCATCGAACACGTATCCGCAACGGATCAAGTCTCCTTCCTTGGTGTAGTCTTGGGAAGAGTTCAATATGTGCCTATGCGTATGCGGTCGCCCACCCGGAACAGCTTGGAGAACCGCAGCACGAAATAGCCGGCGAAGCTGGCCACGTATTTCTGCAGAGCGAGCGTCAGACTAAGGGTAACCAGAGTCACATACACGGCCATAGTCGGCCGGAATAGCGGCATGACCAATATGCCTGCGCCGAGTGCAACAGCCAATACGCCAATTCCCAGGGTGGTCCAACGCGTAGATTTCATGTCTTCAGGTCCCGTCTTTTCGCGATGCTTTGGCTGCCGTTTCCTCCTCTGTCCGAAGGCACGTCTTGCGGCTGCCGGAACATATGGCAACGCACGTTGTTGCACACTGTGACCTGCTGCCCCTCTGTCCAGGGCAACTGTATCAGCTCACCACGGCAGTGACTGCACGTCGGTCTTCCTGGATTAGACTGTCTCGTTTTGTCGTTCATGTTCTCCTCTCATATGCGGTTGCCTCGGCCGCGCAGCCTGCAATGGCCCGAAATGCCAGAGGGATCGCCGCCAGCGCCAACTGCAGTGCTGGTATTCCACTTGTTACTGAGGCGTTGCTGATGAAAAGCGGGCAACATCCAGACAATCCCATGCTCGCCCGGCTGCAGCCCTCCCAAAAGGTGCTACCACGGTAGCATGCAAGTCAGCCCGTGTCAACCATACGGCGGATACATGTGGGCCGTTTGGGGACACCGTGCCAGCTAACTATTGGATAGGAGAAGGGAAATCTGCTTTGCCTATTGTCGTATCGAGGACCTTGTACTCATGCCCTGTTCTGGCTGCTTGACATGCTTACGAGGCCATGCTACCCTAGTAACACGATTCTAGCGGAGGGGTGAGATGATATATGAAGTTGGGTAATTTTATCAAAGAGACCAGACACAAGCGGGGCCTCACTCAATGGGAACTCTCCAGGCTGAGCGGGCTTACCAGGAGTCACTTGTCGCGGCTGGAGCTCGACAGCTATGAAAACCCCTCAGCACAAACGTTTCTGGCACTGGCCAAAGCACTGAAGGTCAGTCCGAATGAATTGTACGAAGTGGCCGGGTACGTGGAACCTGGCAAGGCACCTAAGAGGTCCCGGAGGACTCGCGAAGAGGTTCTGGCGCAGCTGCAGACTGCGCAACCATTAGCCATACCGGTATACACTGGGGTCAAGTCATTAAAATCTGAGGTTCCTGATGTGGTGCAATACGCTTGCTGGGGATTGAACAACAAGCTGGAAAAGAGCGTAATAGGAGTGCTGGCCAGCGGGTTCTCGCTCAGGCCAGATGTCCTGGAAAACGATATCGTCTTTGTTGATCAAGCGATGACGCCGGTTCATGGCAACATCGTTCTCTACTGCTCAGGGGACATGTTCCGCTTGGTCCGCTACAAGGATGGTTCCACGCCAGCTGCCCTCAGGAAAGACGGCGACGAGGTTATCGGAGTCGTGATCGGCATCAACAGGAAACTGTAGCGGTATCTTCCCCCATAGAGAAGGGAGCACAGCCGACTCCGTGGGCATTCTGGGGGATGATGGTTGAGTGGAAGAATAAGCCGTTTTGTTAGGAAGCACTAGACACATGACACAACATCGAGAATGGTCTGAGGCGGAGTTCGCCATCCTCCTGGAAAATCCCCAGCTGTCGGACGCTGTGCTGGCATATAAGTTGCGCGGACGTGACGCTCAGGAGGTCGCCGAGCTAAGGGACATGCTGCATGTCTACCATTCTCAGGCCCAGATATCCGAGGTGCAGATGAGAGTAGCCGTGCCTCGTCTCGTCCAGATGAAGTTCGCACTATCCCGGCTGAAACGCGGGGCGTGGACCTGTTCAAGATGCCCCAAGAATTGATGTAGCGGCATCTGAGAAAAGAGGCTCTCCTGCCCCCAGATTACATCCGAGACGCACGCGCCACCTGCCTGGAGGTTCACAATGAGTGTGAGGGCCTATATTCTAATCGAAGCGTTGACCGCCAGATCGAGAGAGGTGGCTGCAGAACTCAGAAATATGGAAGGGGTCAAGGCGGTCGATATTGTCACCGGGCCTTACGACCTAATAGCCATGGCTGACCAGCCGGACCTGGAGTCGCTGAGAGTATTCGTGGCGGAAAGAGCAAGCCGCACTCCTGGCGTAAAGCGGACTGTCACCTGCGTGGCCAGTCGGCCAATGTGAACAGAGCTGTGCAGATTACGGCCCTGGCTTGAGGGGCAGTCCGTCAGGCTTATCGGGCCAAGGGCAGTTTCCCCTCTTCTGGATGAGACTCGATCACAGTTGTTGCCACCCCCTATTTTAAAGGCCAAAGAAGACGCCACAGAATCCTTTCTGCAGCAGATGGGCTCGTCATGCGGTCAGTAGCCTTGGCGTTTATGATACACGGGACAACTGCATTCTCAGTGCCTGTTTCCGCACGGATTAACCACACGCGGTGCCCGACGCAAGTATGACGCCGGCCCGCGTAAAGGTGAATGTCAGGCACGAGATTGTGGTATGATTCCCATGCCGCTTCCCAATCCGGTCAGCCAGCAGCGACACCCATCGTCTATTCCCAAGGCTTCGTTTCACCAACGCCCGAGGTGCCCATGGAACTGCCTATCTCGCTGATATCAGACCTGGCGATCATAATGATCGTTGCCGGTGTGATGACCTTCATCTTCCACCGGCTGAAGCAGCCCTTGATACTGGGCTACCTCATCGCAGGTATAATAATTGGCCCCTACACGCCTCCTTTCGCCCTGATTGAGAATCTTGGCATCCTCAACACCATTGCAGACCTGGGTATTATCATGCTCCTCTTCACAGTGGGGCTGGAGTTCCCCATGGACAAATTCCGGCGGTCGCTAAAGGCCTACGCCGGCATAGCCGTTATCGAAGTCGTGCTCATGTTTCTCATCAGCTATGGAGTGGGCTGGGCGATGGGCTGGCCTCTGATGGACTGTCTCTTCCTGGGGATGGCCCTGGCCAGCAGCAGCACCGTCATCATCGCCAAGGTGCTTGGGGATATGGGCAAGCTGAAGGACCTCTCGGCCCGGCTCATGCTGGGCATACTGGTCGTGGAAGACCTGATCGTCGTGATTGCGTTGGCCTCCGTTGGCACTGTCGTCGATATCAACTCCTCGGGATGGACCGACATTGCCTGGACCGGAGGCAAAATGCTGCTATTCTTTGTGGGGGCCTTTGGCATCGGACTGTGGCTCGTACCGCGGCTGATCGACAGCATCGCTCACGAAAAGCACGGCGATGTGCCAGAGCATGACGAGGTAATGATCCTGATGTCTCTGGGACTGTGTTTTGGCCTGGCCATATTGGGGCATTACCTGGGCCTTTCCATTGCTGTAGGGGCCTTCCTCATGGGTATCTTCGTTGCCAGCGCGAGGTCCGCCGGCAGAGTGGCTTCGTTGACCTCCTCCATCAAGAGCATGTTCGCCGCCGTTTTCTTCGTAGCCATGGGCGCCTTCATAGACATCACCCGATTCGGCCAGTTCCTCGTTCCCGCGCTGATAGTGACTATCGTTATGATGGCCGGGAAAGTGGCAGGCTGCGGCCTTGGAACGAGGGTGTTTCGGTACGACTTCAATACCTCAATCAGGGTAGGTCTGGGAATGGGGCAGATCGGGGAGTTCGCACTGATAGTGGTCAAGGCGGGGCAGGACCTGAGTGTAACTAGTCCCTTCCTGTTCCCTACGGTGGGGACGGCAGTGGCGATAACCGCTTTCCTCACGCCCTATATGATAAAGCTAAGCTACAGGCTTACTCCCGATCGAGAGAACACGTCGCACAATCCCTGACCGCAACAGCCAGAGGCGATCGTTGCGTGGTTCACTCGTGCTACCCCGCGTGGTAGCTCCAACGTACCTATGGAACAGGCACGCCCTATTCAGAATCAGCGCATTACGTTGACCATCAACACAATGCGGCCGCGATACACGTTCCTCCGTCAGGTCAGTCTAGTCTGTCTGGGCGGCCTTCTGTTACAATGTGGCCAAAGTAAGGCGGAGCCACAACAATCCCGGATTGACCTCCGCAGGGGAGGAAGCCTTCACGAAGACCGTACTAAGAGTGCTGTCTTTCATAATCATCGTTCCGCTCGCCGTATTAGGTTGCCGTGGTGAAACGGAACGTCCTCTTGAGGAGGGCCCGATTCAAGGCGGTTACCAGGTTGAGACTCAGGCCCCGGACAGGTCGAGGTACGTGGATGGCGAAATCTTGTATGTGCCCATTTATTCGAGCATTTTCCATTACACCGAATCTCGAACGTATGAGCTTGCATCCACATTGAGCGTTCACAACATTGATTTGAATAACCCGATCAAGGTCGTTCGAGCGGACTACTTCGACACGAATGGCGGTATGATCAGGGCGTACGTGACGGACACACTGGTTCTCAAGCCGCTGCAGACCGTGCAGATAGTGATAAGAGAAGATGATAAGAGCGGAGGAACAGGGGCGAATTTCATCGTTGAATGGGCGTCGGAGTCCGAGGTTGCCAGCCCAATCGTGGAAGCGGTAATGATCTCGACCAGCGGGCAACAGGGTATCTCTTTTACTGCAGCAGGTAGGGTCATTGAAAGAACGTATGGCAAGTAGTTGGGCCTAGCTTCGTTGCGCGTTGAACTCAGCAGAGAGGCTTGCCGGAGAACACAGGCTGACTTTTCGATCTGCCGTACATACGAGTAGTTGTGGGCCCGTTAGGGCTATTCATGAGACTTGCCCTCCCGATAAACGAACCTGATAATGCGCTAGGCGGGGCAGACGTCAGGCTTTCCCACGGGTCTCCAAGACATCGACCGCCTTGCGTCCCAGCTACGGCAAATCGTATCATCGTATCTGACAAAAGGGTGCCCGCTTGCTGGTTCTGCGAGCTGTCACTTACGAGAGCCGTTGATCATGGATTTGTCTGTCTGGCGATTTCAGAGAATCAACACTAATATGTTTGTCGATTTGAGTTAGCTGGAGGCATGCATTGGGAACGCACGGTAGAATTGCGATTTTGACTGGTGGCGGAGATTGTCCGGGTATTAACGCCGTTATTCGTGCAGTAGCTAAGAAGGCTATTCTTGAATATGGAATGGAAGTCATTGGAATCAAGGACGGATACGAGGGCGTCGTATGCAACTCCTACAGACAGCTTCATTTTGACGATGTGTCAGGGATTCTGACGCAAGGCGGGACTATCCTCGGCACCTCTAATACGGCAAACCCTTACCAGTTCACTTCCAAAAGCAAGAATGGGCCGGAATTCGAGGACCGGTCTCGGGACACTCTTGCCAACATCGCAGGTTTGAATATTGACTGTCTGGTTGGCATAGGCGGTGATGGCACGCTCAGCATAGCCAACAGACTGTTCAAAGACGGCGTCCCCATAATTGGAGTGCCCAAGACGATAGACAATGACCTTCTGGGGACAGACATTACCTTTGGTTTTGACTCTGCTGTATCAGTGGCGACTGAGGCAATCGATAGACTCCATTCGACTGCACAATCACACCACCGCGTCATGATCGTAGAGGTAATGGGACGGAATGCTGGCTGGATTGCCCTGCACGCAGGCGTTGCCAGTGGTGGCGACGTAATACTCATTCCTGAGATCCCGTTCGATATTCAGATGGTGGTTGAGAAAGTGAAAGATAGGAACAGGAGGGGCAAGAGGTTCACCATCGCGGTTGTGGCAGAAGGGGCAAAACCTGAGGGCGGCAACGTAGTAGTGCAGAGAATGGTGAAGGACGCCACGGAGCCGGTCCGGTTGGGGGGTGTAGGTTTCGTCCTAGCAGCGGAAGTGGAACGTCTATCTGGTATTGAGACTCGTGCAGTAGTGCTGGGTCATTTGCAGAGATCCGGTACTCCTACTCCATTCGATAGGGTATTAGCTACCAGGTTGGGCTGTAAAGCAGTTGACATGATAAAGGACGGCAGGTTCGGACGCATGGTAGGAGTCAAAGGGGACTCTCTTGTCGAGGTTCCGTTGGAAGATGTATCCAAGGGTCAAAGGACTGTCCCAAATGGAGAACCGTTGATACGAGCAGCGCGTTCGGTGGGAACGTGCTTCGGCGACTGACATGTAAGATGCCTCTCATTCCTGATTTGTGTTTCCTGGGATTCATTTGAGACGTACGTTCGAAATTCCCTGGCTACAGACATCTTGACCCTTGCGTCATGCAGAAGAGTAAGCGTACATTCCTAATGGAATAAACCTCTGACTCTGCCGAAATCCCCTGGCAGCAAGGCGAGTGCAAGGCGAAACTTGTCTACCAAGAATGCTGCAATAGCAGAGTCGGAGATTGTGGATGTTGCCACCGAGTACTTCAGTAGCAGCGATAGTATGGCGCCGGCAACTAACGCAGCCCACACAAAGCCTAATAGAAAACCGGCAACATGATCTATCCAACCCAATAGCGCTATCTTCAGTAGTCCATGCAAGACGCTGGCCAGGATTAACGCGGCGATGAGGAAGACGAAGACCACGACAACAAAGGCAGCTATCTCTGCAGTCGTTCCGTGTGACCTAAAGATGGTATTCGCGACCCACACATGGTAATGCCCCGCCAGTATGACTCCGATTGCCAATCCGATCAGAGGGACAAGTGTCTTGATCAGGCCACGTACAAGTCCCATGACTGCGGTGATGACCAGGAATGCCAACAATACTATATCAAGCCAGTTCATGGGCTTCCTCCACCAAGATGATGCACGGACTGAGACAGGTATATCCTAGCCAGGTTCCGCTTCAGGGGGGCACTAGGCATTGTACCAAGGTCGGGATGCGATACGGTATGCTATTGTAGTGGATCTCGTTGGTGGAACAGGCTGAGCACGGAAGAAGGTAGTAGTTCAGCTTACCCTTCATGAGAGCATCGTAGCTGTCGGACGTCAAGACCCAACCCTTGGATTCAGATCGAAAGGCCTTGCCCAATGGATAACGGACATCGCGAATCTGAATGGATGAGGTGCTGAACCACAAATACTCAAGCTTTCTCCTCTTCCTGACGCCGTACATGATCAAGCTCAGCTACAGGATCGCACCTAATACGGCGGTGCCAGCATGATCAACTACAGAAGTGCTTGTTGTCAGTCTCCAGGCGGCTTTTGGGAGTTATCGCGCAGGTCGTCCCGTCCCTGCCAACTCGCGGCTCCCGCACTTGATAGCCACTTTTGAGCCATAGCCGCTCAACCTGTATAGTAGAATGCCTTCGAGCTTCGGCCAGTATCTCCAGCTGTGCTTGGAGTCTTCGGTCGCGGGACATCTATCCAGTGTATATGATAATTGTGGTCTGATGTTCGTTGGTACAAACCCGCAGGCATTTCCTGTAAAGACCTCACGATGGCAGACTCTGCGGCTGGAGGCGGGAGCCAACGGCAAAGCTCCTGTTCTCTGTTGAGGATTCACATGGCGACGAATGCGGTCTTTGCAGAAATGGCAACCACACGATGTGGCGCCGTGGCGTTTCCAGTTCCAGCCCTCGGGCAAGAAGAAGGAGACCGCCAGCAAGATAATGGCGATGACGTCGCTGATGATAGGGTCCGGGAAGGCAAACAGCACAATCGCTAGGATCCTGAATGTATGCCTATTGAACAATGTCCCGCTATTGAATGCCTCGGCAAAACGGGTTCTGAGGGTTTTCACGCTGACCACCCTGGAATGTGATAAGACGAGGTCATTGTAACAGTGAATTCATATCTGTCAACCCTGTCGCGGCATGGTCTTCAGAGCCTATAGTCGAGGATTCAGGTCCTCATCCCCACAAAGCCGTCCAATAACTGAAAAACACGCCGTATTCGCGGAACACCGGCTGGTCACGCAGCGGTTATCCTCGGTCAGTCCCCACAGAAATTTCTCAGCGTCCTGCACTGAGCGTAACGATGGAGAGTTTGTCGGCGCCACACACCCGCACTGACATATGTTGACGATGGTCCGGCTGCCCTCGTCGCACACGGTGGCCCCCAATGGAGCGGCTCCGGCAACTGATCGTCGAGGAGTCCCCTGATGCACTGCGGCCATACAAGGTATGTCTCTATAGGAAGGATGCCATTATTCCCCCTCTGCATCGCCCTTGCCGGGCATATGACATACGCCGACCACCTTCTCTACTGGAACAATGAAGGCTATTCCGGCCCCCGGATACGTCCATCACAACCATGACGTCATTGTCTTCCTTGGCCACGGTGGCTGCCTGTTCGCACCCGACAATACGCCAAAAAGCGCGTGCATCCAGTTGCATGTCCATTTCACCCCCTTGACGTGATGATACACGGGCAGCATGCACGGCTTTGGGATGATTGACGAGAAGCCAATTCTAGTCCAGCACTGCTCCTCCCATATAGACCGGAACAACGACATTCCACCCCAATCTGCTCTTGATAATGCTCCCCAGCTCACCGGCTGGCGCTGGCTCCCCATGAACGACGAAAACACGCCGTGGCGGCGACTTCAGGCCGGACAGCCACTTGAGCAATTCGTCCTTGTCGGCATGAGCGGAGAACCCATCAATATGCGCAATCCTGGCGCGGACAGGCAGGTATTGCCCGTAGATACGCACCTCACTGGCGCCATCGAGGATCTGGCGTCCCAGTGTCCCACTTGCCTGATAGCCAATGAAGAGGATGGTGCTTTCTGGACGGCTGATGTTATTCACTAGGTGGTGCTTGACCCGGCCACCGGTGCACATCCCTGACCCGGCAATAATCATCACGGTACCCTTGATGGTGTTTATGGCCTTGGATTCTTCGGTGCTCCTGGTCATCTTGAGACCCGGGAAATCGAAAGGTGACAGTCCCTTTCGCACCAGGTTCATGGTTTCCTTGTCGAAGTATTCCGGATGGTTTTCGAAGACCTCAGTTATGCTGATAGCCATCGGGCTGTCCACGAATACCATTATCATGGGTACTCGCTTCTCGCGGCGCAGTTCCCCCAGGTAGAAGAGAACTTCTTGGGCCCTCTCCAGTGCAAAGGACGGCACCACGATGTCTCCACCGGATTTCATTGTCGCTAGGATTACTTCTGCCAGTCCGTCCTGTATTCCCTTCGTGCTCTCGTGCACCCTGTTTCCATAGGTGGACTCCACCAACACGTAATCGGCTTTGTCGAAGACCGTAGGGTCTCTCAGAATTGGCGCGTTCCATCTTCCGATATCCCCTGAAAAGACAACGCTTCTTTCATACCTGCCCTGCCTGACTGAGACCTTTATCATCGCTGAACCGAGCACGTGCCCCGCGTCGTGGAAGGTAGCCTTGAAGGTGTCCCCGATCTCAACCTGTTCGCCGTACTTCACCGGCACGAACAATGGCATGGCCTTGAGGGCGTCCTTGGCCGTGTACAGCGGGATTTCCGGATGTGGTCCTTTTCTGCCCTCTGTATCATGCCGCATCTTCTTGTTGAGGGCGTCTTCCTCCTGCAGATTGCCGGCGTCCTGAAGCATAATCTCCGCCAGCTTGACCGTCACGTCCGTGCAGTAGATCTTGCCCCTGAAGCCTTCCTTGACCAGTCTGGGGATACGGCCGCTGTGGTCAAGATGGGCATGTGACAGAAGGATGGCGTCTATGCTGGCAGGCGGTATAGGAAACTGCCAGTTCCTGCCCTTGAGTTCCCATTCCTGGAACAGGCCACAGTCCACCAGCAGACGCTTTCCCGAGGCTTCGAGCAGGTAGCTGGAGCCGGTGACATTGCCTGCTCCACCCAGGAATTTCAGCTTGATTTTCACTATGCTTTCCTTTCATTGTGTCAATATGCAGGTAAGGCAACTAGCCATGGGTCATCACCTGCTAGAAGCAAGTGGATCTGGCACAATGGGGACCATGGGCACAAAGGACGCAATAGGCAGCGTGACCTTTATTCCAGCATTGTATTGTAGTGTTTTTCGTCTCGATCGTCTCCCCCTTTTGCCTGACATGCACAATTATCACCTCTGTGTTCTGCCACCTCTATCGCTTGCCTTTTTGTGACAGTTGAACGGGCAAAGCACCGGAATGCTCAAGTCTGGCAGAGATGATGCCATGCCTTCGCTCTCCCTTCAAATTGCTCTTCCGTTGTTCTTTCTCCGGACCCCGGGAATAATGTCGAAGTAGCTATATCTTCGCGGTGTACAATTTGTCCTTTTGTTGCATCATATGTCTGCAAGCTGAAATAGCTTCGCAGGGACATTAACAACCGAATACAGATGTATGGCAAGGGGCCAGCTTTGGCCCCTATCTAGCGAAAGCTATCGCTAGGGCGCGTAGGTGGTAACTACGGGGCCATGCAACCACTACCACTTGTCA
>JAQTTS010000162.1:4018-5487 GCA_028710655.1 Dehalococcoidales bacterium | reverse complement strand
ATAGTTTTCCATCGGTGCCTTTTGCAGGGGAAGGTCTGTCATCTTTACGAGCCCTCCAAAAACATCGGGGGCAAACCCAAGCCCCTAACATCGTGTCGAAGTACAGTTTCACACCGCAACTGGGGGCAAATCATTTTGACCTCCCTTTATCATATTCTGCCCACGAATACGGGACTCTCCCCCAGGGCAACCGGGGGCCCCGCTGGAAGTATCTACAGTGTGGAAACAGCCAACCCTGAGGTATTCTGGTTAACTTTTGGCCGCAGATAGGGGCAATCCATCATGGCACTCTCCAAGCCATATCAATAAGTGCCACGGCGCACAGGCCGAACAGACAGCCGATAATGTCAATATAGGCGCAATCACGTATCCGAATGTCCTCAGATATCTCGTACAAGGCGAAGTAAACCAGAATGCAGACACCCAGTCCGAGGGCATACAGAAGACACCATCCTGCAATCAGTCCGACCGGAATGTGTATCAGGCAACGCACCGGCGAGAAGATGGCCTTTTCTCGTTTCATGTCATCCCCCAAAAACTGAAATGCCTTGCAGGATGCCCAATCCCAACAGGAGAGCGAGAAGACAATAAAAACATCGCTTGAGCCTGTAATGGTCCCGTGACACCTCTTTGAAATCGGATGACATCCCATTCCCGCCTTCAGGCCCGAAGAGGAACGTATCTATTCTCAACACTGCGTCGTGCGTCTCTTGTATCAGTAATTCAAGCCGTTTCATGTGTTCGTCCACCTCTAGCCTCCATCGTTGTTACCGTGCCCCACCTACTCGATAATGAGGCGCTGAATTATAGCCCCATCCTCTGTTGGGGTGTTCGTCAACAAGGGTTACGTTTGTAACCCACCACCTACCATACGGAGATACATGACTATCCTGTATGGAAATATACTCCAGTGTAACTTCGGGGTATCCTGATTTAGCGAGATACCACCCTGCTGACCCAGAGCCCTTCAGAGTGTGAAGATGGCTTGCATCACCACTTAAGGTAAACGTAGAGGCAGTTTGTGTTGTGCCATCAGTGAATGTGATTGTCTGGGTAGTCCCAGAGGGGAGGGCTAGCGTACTGAACGCATTGCTGCTGTAGATTGTATGGGCCGAGCCGGTCAGATTCACCGTGCCGTAGGATTGAGCATTGCCTTTGAACACGCCAGTGCCAGACACGTTGATCGTTGACCCGGATTGAGTTACTGGACATTCACCACCGCCAGTCTCGATGTCCCACGAAGTGCAGGTGACGGTAGACGATCCCAGGTTGATCGCCTTTCCCGAAGCCCCTACCGTGGCGAATGCCCCACAGGTTATATCATAGTTGCCCGTGGTGAGCGTTCCCCAGTTAATATCTATTTTGGGGCAGGTCAATGCAGAGCCTAGAGTGACTGCATTAGTGGGAGATTGAGCATTAACTAAAAGTCGCCCGGTCCCGCCAAGCGCCACACTGTTGGTTGTTACGGT
>JAQTTS010000162.1:0-3918 GCA_028710655.1 Dehalococcoidales bacterium | reverse complement strand
GGTGTCCCGCCTGATACAGTAGCCCAATGGTCATCGTCATTGGACCACAGGCCGCCATCACCAACCCAGTAGCAATTTGCAGGCCCTGCATACACATGATCCTGTGGTATCGCCAACGGGATAAATGAGCAGACCAGAAACAGGACTGCGAGTAGGAGTCGTATCTTCATAAGCCTATCTCCCTATCTCCCTATACACTCGATATACCATCTGCCCACCAGATTGGCGGCATTGGCTACCAGAATTTTGCCAACGACAAAGGCATCCGTAGCACTGGCTGAATCTTGGCATAGCACATATTTGACTTGTGTTCCCATATCAGCAGGAACATAGGAGTCATTGATTTGCGCTGTTTGTAGGTCCAGCGCGTCGAAAAACTCGACTCCCAGATTAGTCCCTGTCGCGTCATCAGCTATGCCGACATCCATTACACTGTTTGCAGTCCCGCCAATCGTCGTTATCTCGATAACTACAGATTTGATGAGGATATCGGATATATTAGGACTCGACCAGTAAAACGCTATCGCATCGGCATTCCCGGCAGTGAGCGTACCTGAGTAAGTACGGACTTCACCAGGGGCTATGTAGTTAGACCGATAGTTAATGATCCTATTCTGCCCGGTCCTGTCTATGGTATTTCCGTCCCGCACCAGATCATTGGCGCACTGAAACTCGATGCGGTTCCCCCTAGAACTCAGGTCTATCGCATATGTGCCAGCCGCTAACTGCCAGTCCCATATCACGGCATCAGAGACTAGATTTCCGTGCGCTAACTCTGTTTTGATGATATACTGGGTGACCGAACTAGCATTCGTCTGCAACCCATTAAAGATGTTTTGGTCTACATCCCCATACGATGCTCCCGACTCTGTGCCTATCATTGCGATGAAGTATTTGCAGGAGTCGATGTACCCGTTCTCGAATTGGTTGCCGTTAACATAGGTTGGGAAATTCGTGCTGGGACCTGCATACAGCCTAATACCATACTCAAACTGCCCGATAATCCGGTAATTTTGGACGATAACAGAGCTGATCCCCTGCAATTCGGCTTCGCTGCCAGCACAGGCCATATTGATCGCAGTCCCGGATGGAGTCCATGCCCCTTCCCAATCTGTGGCTCCGCTGCGAATTGTCCAGTCTGTGTAAATACTATTTTTGTTGTAATACCAGCCATCACACCCGGTTCCGTCAAAGGTAACTACTGATTTGGTAAAGCCTCCGTCCCCTAACCCGGTAACGTCTGCGTGTAACCCAATCAATGAGCTACCCACTTCCAGGAAAAACATATCAATATCAGAGGAGGGAACAACTGATGCTCCCCCAACGAACTCTAGGGTTTTGCCATTGGCAACAGTTAGCTGTGCTCCGAGATGGAACGTCCCGCCAACTCCAACAACATGATCGCCAGCGGCCAGGGCAGTAGCGACGTCAGTGTTATCATTAGTCCCGTCGCAGACATAGTTAGCCGCTGACTTTGCCCAGAGAGGAGCATCTGAGGCTGCAACTGTGAGAACTGATGGACCCTTGGAGTCTAGAGCATATCCGATATTAGATTGGACCATATCTGCTGGCCCAATTAGATGCATTGGCGCAGTAAGCAATGTATCTCTAAAAGTGTTGCCTACTATGTATGTATAATCTACATCTCCGCTGGGAGCTGTATCCGAATGCTCGTCTTCTACTATCCCGTACCCCTGAGTTGCCTTGCCTTGAATATAGGCACCGTTAGCAGTAGTATAGGCATACGTCAAAGCCGACCTGAAGTAGACCTCCTGATACGATCCGTCCCAACTTGTCCGGAGAACATAGGCATACTCCGAATGGGCCGAATCGTGAATATAAACCCTCTGGTTGTAGAAGAAGTCCAAGTTTCCGGAACACTTGACGTACGTCGGCGACACTCCTGTATCCTCTGATAGAGTTCTTTGCGCTGTGGCCTGAGTATCCTCGAATACATTATCAACGACTTTGGTTCGGTAACATGTTGTACTATTCTCCGCCCAGATGAAAACCCCAGCGTCTGCTGGCCACGGAGGGCCGACGGCAAACCTACCCTGGTTGTTGTTCCTGAGCAGATTCCCTGATATCACGCAGTCGTTCTCGTCGAACACACAAATTCCAGCACGCCAGCAATGCTCAATAGTGCTATTGAAGACCCTCATTCCCCTACCGTTCGTGATACCATAACCCTCAAGCGCACCATTTCCTGCCAAGTTTACTCCGTTGATATGCACACCTGATATAGTCCAGCCGTACGATCCGCCGGGATCGATGGCGTTATCCCCGACATTATCGAACGTCCCTCCCAGAATGCTGACGTTGGCCAGCTTTCCGGAATTACCAGACCCTTCTATCCCCATCCCGATCGTGTCCTTCAGAGTCGGGTTGATGATGTTAATCGGTCCGCAGGCTGTGAGGCTATGAGTCCCGGAGCCATTCACAAGATGTAATCCCTCCCGATCACCAACCGATAGCCAGTCAGTTATCGTCAGCGTTCCATTTCTGTTGCTGTAAGTGTGGATAGCTGGCCCGTCGTTATCGTGGCTGTAGAGCCCTGTAATCAGAACGTCTCCGGTCTGAAATGTGGCTATGGAGCCTATGTTGATGCTGAAGGACGTAGACTCGTAAGACTTGCAGTCGACCGATTCACAATTCACGATCTTGATTCCTGAAACTGCTCCACAGCTTATATTGGACCTCTTGCAGTCTTCAACCTTGACGTTGATCGCTTGACACCCGGCCGCATCCATCCCGATTCCAATCTCATATGTAGTGGTGCCGTCTCCCTTAAGGTGCAAATCCCTGATCGTCGCATCCGCTTGTAGTATGATACAACCCCAGGCGATCCCAGACGAGTTGATCACTGTAGCAGTTTTCCCCGCACCGACGAGTTCAGTGTCGGCGTGTACAGTGACCTTCGCGGTTATGTTGAACGTTCCCTGGCTGAGATGAACCTGGCCTTTATACGAAGCCACAGCGTCCAATGCTGCATTGATCTCTGTCTCATCTGATACGCCATCACAAAGCCAAACCATGTTCGTAGCATCCGTTGCCGCTGGCTTCAGGTGTGCATCTGAGGCATAGACTTTGGCAACCGTAGGGGTGGTGGCATCTGACAAGTCCCTGCCATTATCGTCAATGTCCAAGGCGGACAGGTGAGTTGCTTCCTGCCCGTCGATTACCGCATCCCCGGACACGCTCGTTCCGGTCTCGCAGGCCATCGGAATACAGGCCAACAGAATGAGGATCAGGATCATTGGGATTGCGAGTAGTTTCTTCATGTTCATCTCTCCTTTCTCGGGTAATAAAAAAGGAGCCCTCTTCAGGCTCCTTCCGGTGTTTTCCGGTTGACGTTATCTATTTTCTGGTGCCAAAGTAGAAGCCGATCACGAACAGCGATATGTCCTTGAGGATATCCCTCCCTGTAACATCGCCGTGGTGCACCCACATGTAAGCGCATGAGGCAACGGCGGTCACTACGCTTACCAGGGCAATTATTGCCCTCACCGACCCCTTAGGCATCCAGAGGGGCCTCTGTTGCGCCTCTTGAGTTTGTAGCCGCTCAATCTCTTCTGTCACAGTATCACCACCAATGCGTGATAACTCTTACTCACCTTCCTGGGTCCCTGAGGTTCGATGTGGACTACAGCACCATCCATCAGAGCGATGTTCCAGGCGTGGAGATTCCAGAACTTCCACCCAGTGAACCCGAAGCAGGTCCCTACCCAGTTCCACCCCGCTTTGCTGGCCTCTCCCTTGAACACCGAGGCAAAGTCGTCACAGTCTTGATCCTCAGCCTTATACTTAAATCCATTTGCCTTGATATCCCGCATCTTAGCAAAGAGTCCTTCCAGTTCAGCATCAGTCCCGCGTTTATACTTCCGGTCCGTCAGGAAGACAAAGGGTGTCTTGCAGAAC
>JAQTTS010000161.1 GCA_028710655.1 Dehalococcoidales bacterium | reverse complement strand
GTACTATCCAGGCAAGCTGATAACATCACAGGCGGTGCTGTTTCTGCTAATAGCCTTGTTTATATTATAGGTATCGGCTTAGCTTTTTTCATAACGCTGGCCATGATGCGAATCATCTTTGGATTTCGTATTGCCTATCTTCTGACCACCAGTTATCTTATTGTAATTGTCCTGTCATTTTTTACACCGCCTGATTTCATATCTCTGGCATTCGATTCAGGCAGCGTCACCACCGGCGCGTTGACCACGCCGGTAGTCATCGCGCTGGGTCTCGGGTTAAGCTCGGTCCTGGCAGGCAGGTCTGCTATATCAGATGGTTTTGGACTGCTGGGAATAGCCTCCATAGGCCCGATCGTGGCGGTAATGATAATGGGGATGATAGTAGGTTGAGCGGAATTACTATTTTTAATAACCTGGATACAACAACACTGGGAGTGATAGAAGCAGTTCTCCCTCTTTTAGTCATTCTTTTAGTGTTTCAGACTTTATTCCTGAAACTGCCGAAAACCTACGTCTTTAACCTGGTGAAAGGGACGGCAATATCCGCTTTCGGGCTTCTCCTGTTTTTACAGGGGGTTCACACAGGATTTTTACCCTATGGTCAGGCCATCGGAGAGGCTCTGGGAAATTTTACTCACAAGTGGCTGGTGATTCCATTCGGATTTTTACTCGGCTTTATCACCACCTGGAGCGAGCCGGCAGTACGGATTTTATGTGATCAGGTTGAAGAGGCGTCATCTGGTTCCATCCATAAACGCGCCGTTCTCTATGCAATTTGCATTGGGGTAGCTTTTTTCGTTGCTTTGGGCATGGCCAGAATCGTCTATAGTATTCCTCTACTTTCTATATTATTACCTGGTTATACACTGGCTATAGTGATACTCTGGTTCACAAAAAAAGAGTTTGTAGGTTTTGCCTTTGATGCAGGAGGCGTAGCAACTGGACCAATGGCCAATACATTTTTGTTAGGGGTCGGCTTAGGTTTAGCATCGGCTACAGGTGACCAGAGTATGATAATATATGGCTTGGGATTAGTGGCATTGATAGCATTAGCTCCGATTATTTCAGTTATGGCACTGGGTCTTATTATACGCATCAGAATTCGTTACAGGGGGTGAAATCGATGTTAAAGGTGTCTCTTATCATTACCATAGTTAGAAAGGGATGGGGTGACAAAGTCCTAGAAGCTTCTATGAATGCCGGAGCTGAGGGTGGAACGATTTTAATGGGACGTGGTGTGGGCGTACATGAAAAGCAGACAATACTGGGTATTCCTATAGAACCGGAAAAGGAAATCGTCCTGTCAATTACCTATCCGGATAAGAACGAGGCGATACTCCAGGAAATCGTTCAAACTTGTGACTTAGAAAAACCCGGGGCAGGAATAGCCTTCGTTGTTCCGGTCGAGAGGGTTGTAGGAGTAGCTCATTTATCAGGCAATGGCAAAGGAGTGACAAATGAATAATCCTTTGGTATCAGACGTATACAAACTACACGGTAGTGTTTCGGTGTCAATTAACGCAGATTCATCCGTAGCGGAAATTATCGGTGAGTTTGTGCGTAAGCCTTCTATAAGAGGGATTTTCCTTATGGATTCTAAACTACGGTACGTAGGGATAGTCTCAAGAATTGACCTGCTAAGGTGGGCGCACATTAAAATAGCGGGCGGCAAGGGAAGAAGCGAGATATCAGTATCCGATATTTTCCGGATCTCAGATGCCCGCAAGGCCAGTAATCTGACCGGCAGTGTTCCGCGAGTGCCGTCGGTGAAAGAAAGCGATACTCTTCAAACTGCGTTAGATAAGATGCTGGACTATGAAGAAGACATAATTCCTGTACTTGATGGTGAGGGCAGGATAATTGGTGATCTGGGCCTCTCCGAGGTGCTATGGTCGGGATTTGCTTATGGCAGGGGGACTTCTCAGGAGTAACATTTAAATCAGGTATTAATACAAAATTAGCTTTAACCTGTGGCTATGCGGCAGGTCCAAATTCAATTAAGGAACCAGTCAAGATTCTTGGATACTCTGTCAGTTACTTGTTGAGTTTAATATACTGGCCGACCAGCAGGGCGGCTGGGTAGAGTACTTCCTCCTCATTCTTGGCATGTAAAATGAGCTCCTCAGCAAAACGCTCATGCTCAGATAATCTGGCTTTCCTGGCTTCCTGTATCAAATCGTGTAGTGCAGTCACGATCGTTTTATGCTCTTCCAGCATATGAGGCAGATCGGCCTTCAATCTATCCGTCATTAGCAGGACTGCTCTCATTTCAGGCCTGATTTTACCTCCTGCCAGGATAGGCAATAATCCCAGCGGAGGCAAAGCATATTCCTCTTCTTTTTTAAAATGAGGCTCCAGTACCGTGGCCACGTTTTGGGCTGCCTTTCCTAATTTACCTGGTACCGCGATAGCCTTCGCTAGTTCTGCATGCAACTCTTTATGCTCTAACTGTAATGATGTGGGAATATTGAATTCCATGGTCTATCCTCCTTTTTAAAGACAATATTCAAGGGGCATTACCTCATTGTATATCTCCCGGGTAGGTGATAACGTAGCCATCTACTCTTGCCCAAGGGGTTAGTTTGTGTGGCGTGCTTGTTCTATCGCTTATGATATCCTCGACCTTGAAACCGCGAACGAGAAGTGCGTCGCCGATAAGTGACCTGTGACATCGCCACGGAACTGCCTCGGCACACATTATTGCGGTAACCTTTTCCCTAGCTATTTTAATCAGATGCTTCAGACTATTCTCGAAGTCAGATGTTTGCATGTAGTCAGCATAACCGCGGAACGATAGGTTCTTCCACCCTGTATTTATGGAATTTATCATCGTCTGTCGTAGTCCACCTAGTCCTGTCATGTGAATATATATAATTCCATGAGCTTCCAGCCTATCTTTCACGCTATCAATATTGAATTGTGGATTATACCGGGATTTGGGGATTGTCCTGACATCGGCGACAATTTCAATACGAAATATCTCTAATATCTCAAGAAATTTATCAAAAGGACGTGTCGAATGCCCGATAGTGAAAACAGTATTGGTATTTCGATTCTTCATTGCAATATCCAGCACGGGATGGTAACTACATTATACAACAGCAAGTGGAGACGACGCGGGGTCGCATTAACCGGGATTAAGAAACGCTCCAAAATAACGAAATTTATAGTAATTTTACATCTTTCCGCTGCTTTATATCTGGATAGGGAGCTTTTTATTTCCCCAGTATTTCTTCACCAATCCCCTAGGGGGGGATTCAGAAATGAGCTAGTTCTTGATGTATCTCAATTTGTATTTTTGTTACACAATGAAGCTAGAAACATGCACTTTAACAACTGAATATGAGAAGCCTAAACGTGAACGCTTGCCCTCTTGGAAAGGGGGTAACATGAGTTCAAGCGTAGCTGTAGCACCAGACGGTAATACACCACAGGGATGCTGTAACCGGTGTCATAAGGTCTGGATACTGAAAGAGAGGCAGGGCGTTTGTCCGTGGTGTCATAAGCCGGCAAGCTGTATAACTGCCACGTCAAAGCCCCGCCCTCTGAAGTCTAGGTCAAGACAGCAAAGAAAACAAGCCGTGTCCGGCAACGGATACGACCGGCTCACCGGCGAGTATCTTACTTACTACCGGATAGCTTCCAGATTTTCCGGCAAGGTCAGGGAACAGGACAAGGGAGACGTACTCCACGATATAATAATGACCCTTGCCAATGTGGAGCGAAACAACGGACACAAGCCCTTCACTGAAGCCGGAATGTATCGGATTGCCAGCCGGACAGTCGCCCTTTACTGGCGAAGTCATTACAAGTACACCAACGGCTTGACCTGCGGGAACTGTAGCAAAGCCCAACGCCGAGCCTGTAAAGAGAACTATCTATATGGCAGTTGCCCCAAAGCTATCAGTCTGGAGAGCCTTGACAAGCCGGTGATAGACGCCGATGGCAACACAACCGACCTGGGCAACCTGATTGCCGATGATAAAGCCCTAGACCTTGAAGCCTGGGCGGATGCCAAGACCTTCCTGCTAGGCTGTCCCGACAGGCTCATTAACATAGCTTTCAAACGCATGGAAGGGACACCGCTAGAGCCTAAAGACAAGATGTATCTACAACGCTTCAGAGAAAGAGAACAAAAAAGGATGTTCTCAAGCGTTACTTTTAGCCCTGCAATCCGCAACTAATATAGTGGGAGCACCGGTAATGCCAGCGAGATGCGGGTTACCGGTAGCTTACTACTAGGTGAAGCCGGTAGCCTTGCCCACTTACCGGATAACCAAAAGGGAGTTAGTCAAATAGAACAACTGAATATTGAGGGCAAGCGTTCAGGTTCAGGCTTCGTAACGCACAAGGCGATACTGGTCAACGCCCTGTCAAGAGCATTAGCCGAAAGGGTGATGCTCTTGGACTTCACCATCGGGCGGAAAGGCTTACTCGGTTACCTGAAAGCACTCGGCGGGTCAAACATAGTAAAAGTGATACCCGCCAACGGTGATGCTAGCGAGACGCAGGTCACCGGCAAGAGGCTGAAGGTCATCTGTGGAGCTAACACCAGCCACCTTGAGGACATGGCATGGATAGGGGACAAAACCCCGCTCACCATGTGCGATGTCCGTGTCAGTCCCCGCAATACTGTCAGCCCCAATCTCGGCGCAATTGAACTGGCGGAAGCCCTGTCAAGGGTTTTACCGTTTACCGCCACCGAGGACAATCGCCCTGTTTTACAATGTGTCCTCTTGAGGGTGAAAGACGGTAAGTTGACGCTGGTCAGTGCCGATGGTTACCGGCTGGCAGTAGAAAGCCTTGACGTTGACGGTGATGAGGGAGAAGTCCTGATACATCGTGACGAGCTAAGGGGCGTAATAAACGCCTTGAAGCGGGCAAGGCGGGTGCGGGTAGCCTTTGAGAAGGCAGGGGAGAGCCTTGACGGAATGAGCTTAATCATGGACACCGAGCTAATCCGCTACAAGTGGCGGGGCGGCGAGGGCAGTTTTCCCGAATACGAAAAGCTCATACCGGACAGCTTCACCGCCAACGTCAGCCTTGACACCAACGAGGCGTTAAGGGCGGTTGGCTCACTCAAAGCCCTTGCCGACGACAAGGGACATGCGGTTGACCTGATAGCCGGTGAAGGCAGGGTGATACTCACTAGTCCCGATGAAAAGGGACAGACCGAAATACCCGCCGACACGCAGGGCGAAGTCAGGATAAGGGTCAACGGCAAGTATCTTGCCGAAGCCCTGAAAGCCTGCGGGGGCATGGTGGAGCTTAAGGTAGTGGATGGGTCAAGCCCGATGCTCTTTAGCTCCAACGGCTACAAGCTGGTGGTCATGCCGATGCTCACCGGTGACAGCCGGAAAGCCGAAGCCGAGGAAAACAAGCCTGAAAGCGAACCGGCAGCCGAACCCGCCGAGACAACTGGAACGGCAGAGACGGAAGCCGAGGTAACCGGTGAAGCCGAGGAAAACGAACAGCCGGACACCGAGGCAA
>JAQTTS010000160.1 GCA_028710655.1 Dehalococcoidales bacterium | reverse complement strand
ATAGACGATGAAACGACAGATTTCGACTTACCTAACGAGTACGACAGGTTTATAAAGCTAAACTTCCCGAAGAAGAATAAGCCTGACTGGATAATGAAGTCGCCGCCCATTAAGACCTACTACTCGCTATCCCGTATGAATTACGACCTTGTCCATAATTTCCTGCCGAAAATCCCGTCTGATATAGACCTGGTTGTTGGGATACCGAGAGATGGGATTATGGTGGCCTATCTAATATCAATGTATCGAAATATCCCCATGACCGACTTAACCTCATTCTGTGCGGGGATAAATAATTACAAGCCGGGTATCAAGCACCGTAAAGAGCAGTACAACATTAAAAACATCCTGATGGTAGATGATATTTGTGCTTCGGGTCTGGCCATGAAGGATGCTAAAAAGCAGATTGCCCCTCACCTGGAAGGCAAGAAGCTCTATTGTGCTGCAGTCTACACCTCGAAGCCGGATGAAAAGTTGAAGATGGGATTAGTAGACTTTGTCGGTCCTGTATTAGTCGGTCCCAGGGCTTACGAGTGGACTCACGTTGACGCGGTGTATCTCCCAAACACGTTTATGGACTTAGATGGGATTATGTGCCCGGATTGGCCCGGTGGTGATGATACTGGTCGGCAGTATGTTGAGTGGTTGGAGACTGTACCCCTAAAAATCAGACCTCAGAATATAGGCACAATAATCACCTGGCGCCGGGAGGATCACCGGGAGCAGACCGAAGCCTGGTTGAAAAGGAACGGTATTACATACGATGAGCTTATTATGGCAAATCGTGTTGATTGGCCGGGGCCTGCAGAATACAAGGCACATTTCTATAAGCACAGTTCCGCGAGGTTATTTATTGAAAGCTCGGAACGGCAAGCGGAGAAGATATATAAGCTGACAGAGAAGCCGGTAGTCTGCTTTGAGACTAATAAGGCATGGGGGGTTGACTAATGAAAATCAGAATACTAGAGCCCTTTGAGACAGGAAGAGGCCGGATATTAAAAGGCACGATAATCGATGTTACTCCGAAGGTAGCCCAAAGGTGGGTGTCAGAAGGTGACGCCGAACTGGTAGAGACGCAGGGAGGACAAACGGAAAGTCGCCGGCCCCATAAGCCGGAGATAGCGGGTTCGACTCCTGCCCCTGCTACCAAGCGCAAAGTAAAGAATCACAGGGGGAAGAAGGTCGAGACCGCATCCCTGGAAGGGGGAGAGGTAAGAGATGGCACTTAAACTAAAAACAGCACCCACTACCGAGCCGGTATCGTTAACAGAGGCTAAACTCCACTGCCGGGTTGAGGTTGATACCGATGATACCTTGATCACCGCTTTAATCAAGGCAGCGAGGGAATACTGCGAGGGATTTCAGAGGCGGGCGTATATCACCCAGACCTGGGAGTTGTGGCTTGATAAATTCCCGACTACGCCGTTTGATATTCCCCGGCCACCGCTCCAGTCGATTGACTCGATCAATTATTACGGGACGGACGACACCGAATATGAGTTTGAAGAATACTATGCCGATGTCGAGAGCACGCCGGGCAGATTGGAATTGAACTATCTAGAGTCGTGGCCTTCCGAGACGCTACGAGACATTAACGGAGTTTGTATCACCTTCAAAGCTGGATATGGTGCGGCTGCCGCCGTCCCCCAGAGCATCAAACAGGCCATCCTGCTACTGGTTGGCCACTGGTATGAAAACAGGGAGTCGGTATCTCCTACTGATCTGAAAGAGATACCGGCAGGCGTAGTCTCTCTACTCTGGATGGAGAGGAACTTCTAACGGGGCGCACCAGAATCGAAATCGAGGCGGTTAAAGATGCAGGCAGGTAGATTGAGACACAGAATAACGATACAAAAGCGGACGTTAACGCCGAACGATATCGGTGAGGTCGTTCCGGTGTGGAGTACCTTCGCAACTGTCTGGGCGTCAGTAGAACCGGCCACAGCCAGCAAGTATTATGCCGCCAAGCAGTTAGACGCCAAAGTGGATGGGGTAATCATTATGAGATACCGGGACGGCATTGAGCCGACTATGCGAATAAGTTATGACGGCAGAACGCTTGAAATCGTCTCTCTACTTACGGTTAAAGAGAGAAACCGGGAACTCCACATCATGTATAAAGAGGCTTTAGATTGAAGATTGATACCAGGTTAGAGGGGAAAGAGGAACTCGAGCGTAAACTCGCCAGGATGACTGAATCCGTGGGTTATGACCGGATGGAGAAAATCATGTATGAGAGCGCCGAGGAGGTCAGGGATGAGCTCAAGACCGCCGCCCCGGTTGGACCGACCGGAAACCTCGCCCGGTCTCCGATAGCCAGGAAGATGCCGAAATCACGCTCTCCGGTAGCCATCGCCGGCATAGACCGGAAGATAGCGCCTCACGCTCACTTAATCGAGTTCGGCACGGTCAAGATGGCAGCCCGGCCTTTCTTTCGTCCGGTATGGGATAGGTTACGGGGCAAGGTGAATAAAGATATTGCCGACAAGGCTAAGAAATCCGTAGAGGGTTCGGTTCAATGATAGAACACGCAATACACTCATTGATAAATTCGCTGTGTGAGGGGAGAGTTTACTACGTCAGCGCTCCGCAGGATGTTACGGCTCCCTATATCGTATTTCTCAAGGTCTCAGCGCCGAGGGAACACGCGCATGACGGAGCAGCGGGGTTGGCGAGGGTCCGGTTCCAATTTTCGATATTCTCATCCACTTATCTGGCGGCCAAACAGACCGCGCAGGCAATGCAGGCCATCTTACAAGGTTATCAGGGGACATCCGAGGGAATCTATATCCACGTCTGTTTATACGATAACGAGACTGATATGTACGAGAATAACTTTTACCATGTGGCCGTTGATTACATCGTCTGGCACAGGGAGGAATGACATGAAGCGTTAATCTATTTATGCGACAAGCCTGCTTCGGCGGGCTTTTTTATTATCCAAAATAAGGAGGAATATAGAAATGGTGACATCAGCGATTGCAGGCTATGGGGTAGTTTTATCAAGGGACACAAACGATATTGCCGAACTCACCAATATCGACGGGGTACAGGTTACCCAGGAGACGGTAGACGTTACCAGTCACGAATCAGCGGACGGCTACCGTGAATACATTCCGACCCTGAGGGATACCGGCGAGATCAACATCGAGGGTAACTTCATCGGCGGGGACAGTGATGGCCAACTGGGACTGGAGGACGATCTGAACGCAGGAACTCTCCAGAGCTTCACCATCACCTTCCCTTATGCCCTATCGGCAACATGGACATTCTCCGCCTATGTGACCGCTTTCAAGGCCGGGGGATTCCCTGTTGATGGCAAGGTTCCTTTCAGCGCAACTCTGAAGGTATCCGGCAAACCGACCCTCGGTGTAACGGCTGCTACCGGACCGACTGACATTGTGGTTACGGGTGATTCGAGCGGAGCACTGGCTGAGGTTCCTACCTATGATGCGGATGTCTACGACTATGTTGTGGACGGCTCTGGCGATACCAAGGTCACGGTCACAGTCACGGCGGCGGGGGCGGATGAAATCACTGTCAACGGCAACACCGTTGACAGCGGTGTGGCATCCAGCGCCATCGATCTCACACCCGGGGAGATAACAACGATCACAGTGGTGGTCAAAGAGGACGGTAAGGCCAGCCAGACCTACACCATTAGGGTATCCAGCGCATCAGCCTAATGTCCTTAGCTAGTCTAATAGAGCGACAGGGGCGGGGATCTCTCCGCCCCTTGTCCGAGGAGAGATGAATGGTTAACGAAAGTGTAAAACGGGATAGGTCAACGCCGCTAGTGACTATCACGCTGGACAAAGAGCGCCATCTCAAATACGGGCTGAAGGCATTAAAAGCCATCGAGATGAAGACCGGAAAGAGCGTCCTGACCAATGAGTTTTGGGCGGTTCCGAGCGCGACTAATTTCAGCATCTTGCTGTGGGCGGGATTGCTCCATGAAGACCCCAAATTGACGCTGGAGCAGGGGGACGAACTGGTTGACACCTATTCCAGTCTGGACGCGCTCTATGCTGCCATCGCGGAAGCCTGGGGAGCTTCTATGCCTGAACCATCCCAGGATGGGGAGAAAAATGAAAGCCCTTTATCGACTGGCTGAGGTTGTGGGCCTTCGGGCGTTATTGCCTCGGCCAGTCTGAGGATGAGTTCTGGGACTTAACACTAGCTCAATTCGTGGCGCTATCACAACAGTACCGGGAAGAGCAAAAGCGACTGGACCAGAGAAACGCCGTGCTCTGCATGATAATGGCCAACACCCACTCCCGGAAGCGGTTCGGTGTGGATGATTTTATGCCTCACCCGGTACAGAGGGGACGTAAAACGCCGGAGCAGATGCTGGAAACGGTAAAGCAACTGCACAGGAGATTCACTTATGGGGACAGAAATAAGCAAGTTATTCGTAACAATCGCCGCCAAAACAGATGATTTTGTAAAAGGCGTAGGTGATGTTAATAAGAAGTTGATGGGTGTCGGCGCAGCTATGGGCGCTGTGGGTGCGGCGGGGTTGAAGATGGTTGATTCCGCGCGGGAGATAAACTCGCAATTACAGTCTACCGGGGTGACCATCGGTGCGACTACTGCCGAGATGCGAAACATGGTGCTGGAGGTCGCTAATGTTACCTTTGAGATACAAAGCGCAGCCGCGACCTTTGATATTCTGGCTCGCGCCGGAATGCGTAACAAAGACGAAATGGTGGCATCGGCTAACGCCTTTGACGCTCTGGCTGATGCTACCGGCTCCAGTGCCGAGGTTGTGGCCGACCAGTTGATTCCGGCTTTCAAGGCTATGGGAGAGAGAATCCCCACTACCACCGCCGAGATGGATAAGTTCACCTGGTTGGCTAAAAACACCACAACTGACCTGTCTGAGTTTGCTATGGTGATGAACTATGTCGCTATGTACGGTGAGGGGCTTAATGTCACCCTCGATGAGATGATAGCGATTATGGCCGTGCTGGAGTCTAAGGGTAAAGGCGGAGCCACAGCTACCAGGCTATTCAGGACGGCGGTTAGCCAAGCGAAGGACGGGTCGGTATCTCTTAATGAGGCTCTTGGTATCACCCAGGAAGAGATAGACGGCTATGTTGAAAAGATGCAAAGCGCCACAGGTATCACCCAGCAGCATGCCGATGCCCTGAACGAGCAGTACGGCGTCATGGACAAATTAAGGTTCCTGTGGTCGAAACTACAGTTTGTCATTGGTTCTGTCTTAACGCCTCTGGAGCCAGTCTTTGCCATTATGACTGCCATGACTCCGGTGATGATATTCCTCTCCACATCTATCGGGAGGAACGCTCTGGTATGGATGGCACACGCCGCGGCGGTGATGCAGTCTCACATAAACACCGTCATGCACATTGGTTCTAGCAATATCATGACCGGGACGCTGGCCGCGCAATATCAAGCGACTGCTTTAGCGACAGGGGCGCAGCACGGGCTTAACGCCGCTATGAAGGCTAACCCTATCATCGCCATTATCGCCGCCATAGCAGCGTTAGTT
>JAQTTS010000159.1 GCA_028710655.1 Dehalococcoidales bacterium | reverse complement strand
AGTGTGTATCGGCTGTGTAAGGCCGGAGCCGCACTGACCAATCCTCTTGCAGCCAAGATCAACGCCTATACGTACCTTGAGGCTTGCACTGGAGATTGTGCAGAGGCGGCCTCCTCAACGGCGATTGTAGCCGCGGGTAGAACGGTTACCGTGCTTGATACGAGCACCATAGCCGCCGACTACTACAAGCGGGGCTACCTGGTGATTCCCTCCAGTTCGTCTTATGACGACATACGGTTCATCAAGAAGAGCACGGCTGGAGCCGGCGTAAGCGTAGACATTACGGTTGCTGCCGGTTTCTCGGCTGCGTATGCCTCTGGCGGGACCATCGCCCTGTACCCGAACCCGTGGAACAACATCAAGAATCCGGGGTCGTACTCTGCCGGGTATGAGCACTTTGCTTGTTGCTCGCAGAGGGCGATCACATCCGGCTACTTCTTCTGGGGCAAGGTCAGGGGTCCGCATTGGGCATGGGTAAATAGCACTTGGCCGGGCGCTGCGGCAAACGACCGGGATGTGTATTTCCATACCAACGGCACGATCAACATGCAGGACGAGGGCATCAACACATCGGGTATTTCCGGCCAGAGGGCGGGCTACCTGATGTACTCCGGTAACTACGGCGATGCCATGATCTACCTACAGATCGAGTAAGAGAAGGAGGACGGACGCATGAGGACATGTCCAATTTGCGGCAAGGAAAGCCCGGCTGAGGCCAAAGAGTGTGAGCATTGTGGCCACATGTTCCGGCCAAGCGACTAGGCAAGACAAGGAAGGTGGGGGCCCACAAACGGCCCCCACTAACCCAAACAGGGGGGAATGTGATTCTTTTCGGGATCGTACTTAGGAGAACATGGCAAGGGATGAAATTAACTCTCTGCCTGATGGGCCGGGAAAGGTCGTATTTCATTAAGCGGTATCCCGAGCCTGTAGGGGTAGAAGCCCCGAAGATGGGCGATCCTACTGAGTTGGCGGAAGCGCCAGAGACCGTAATGTTGAAGTCTGAGGATATCGAGAATGGGGCACTCGATAATCTAGGCGGACGGCTTGGCCCCGAGGATATCTAGGAGGAGGATATGCCTAACTTCGATCCGAAGCCCGAAGGAATGCCATACGGCGAATGGCTGAGACAAAAGAGCGTGGGAATCCGTGTCAAAGAGCACATCCACACGGACAGCGGTCTTCCGTATTTCATGAGACCGCAGGATCCGGTACCAGAGTTCGAGCACTTGAGGGAACAGATGCCCAAGAAGAAGGCGCTCGAAGCAGCCGACATTTAGAAGGGGGATTATGGCGACACTAACAGAGAAAGACCGGCAACTACTGGAAAACCAGCAGTTCCTTGTATCCGAGAGGCCGGTAGGCGGGCCACGCAAGCAGACCTATTACACGCCTGACGGTCGCAAGATTCAACAGTTCCCTCAGATGAGAGAGTTCGTCCGTAAGGACAAGGACGGGCATATCATTGAGACCGGTACGAGGGATGCCAACTATGACCATGGATGGCTCCCCGCCCCGCCCCCCGCCTATCTACGGCAATTGTACTGTCCGGGATGTGACAAGTGGCATCCTGACCAGGAAGGGGTTGATAAGTGCATAGCCCAACGCAGGGCGGCGGCTGATGCTTACGAAGCCAAGGCCAGAGAGAAGGCGAAGAACGTTCCCAACGCTGAGAACGGGGACAGTGATCGTATAGACCAGATGGAGAGCAGCCTTGCTGAACTGAAGGGAATGGTCATGCAACTACTCAAGCACTTACAGCCGGAGTCCCAAGAGGAGGAGGGATAGATGGGGGAGTGGTTTAACAAGAACATGAAAAGGAACTTCCCCATTGGCAGGCGAATGGGGGTTGCTGAAGACGAGAGGCGAAAGGAAGGCGTGAGTCATGCCGTTACTGTGGCTACCGAAGAAACCAGTCAGGACGGGGTTAATGCTACCGATGGGGGGAACCAGGCGGAACCCGAATGTAATCATCCCCTTCACTCCGGGGATGGACCGGCAGGAAGTCCGGTACATAGCGGAAATGACACTCGGAAGGCAGGGGTTAAGCGACGCAAGCGCCGCTCAGATTATGGAAAAGGCAGAGGAAGATTGGGAGCGAAGACAAAAGGTGCATGAGGCGAACATGGAGTTGGAGATGCGGCTAGCGGAGCAAGCACGATACCCGCATCTGAAGTTTGGGGGCCTGCCCCCCGTCAGGAAACGCACCAATAAGCACCACGCTTGGTTGTAGGAGGGGTTATGAATCACGCTGAGAAGTGTCCAGTGTGCGGAGGGAATGGCTTTGTACCGGCTGGCTTCTACAGTCAGGCTATCGGCGGCGACTGCACATCTTACCACACGGGCTTTGAGACATGCCGATCATGCGACGGCAGAGGGTATGTCGTGATAGCGGACGGAACAGCACAGACAATCTTACGGGAGACCACCTGCACCATCGAGTATACCTGTCCGGCCTGTTGGGGTGTCGGCTGTTCACTGTGCAACTACGCGGGCGTGATACGCTCGGCTTACGTACCGGGCCAGTGTGCAGAGGTAGGAGGCTGACATGCCGTTGACCAAGAAAGGCCAGAAGATCAAGAAGGAGATGGAGGAACAGTACGGCAAGAAGAAAGGGGAGCGAGTCTTCTATGCCTCCATCAATAAGGGAACCATCAAGGGGGCGCACAAGAAGAGGCGATAGCGGAGGGTAAGAATGGCACGTACTTATGCAAATATTCGGGATGCAATAGAACAGAAGCTACAGGATACCAGCAACGCCATATTCTCCACGACGGAGATAGACGCTGAGGTCAAGGACTGTCTTCGTGTTCTAGCGGAGTATGTGCCTTACATGCGCTTTGACGACTTCGAGATCATCTACAAGTATGGCAACGCAACTGAAACGCTGGCCTCTCACCTGGTAGACGATAGCAATGAGCAGTTCGAGAGTGGGGATATAGGCAAACTCGTCTGGAACCGGACAGACAGGACATTTGCTCAGATCACGGCCTACACGGACGCCGGGGACGTGACACTTTCCTCCGACATCTTCACGGTAGGAGAATCGTATGCCATTCTCCACAAGAACTGTTCAAGCGAACGTGACATCAACATCGAGGCTATCACTGACCATGTAGGGGTAAACCATGGAGTAAGGTTTGTCGAGTATCCCATCATGTGTGACCCGCCATACTACCGGAACTACAAAATCATCGGGGATATCCTTACCTTGGACGTTAGACGCACCATGCAGGATAACTACAAGGTGCGTGTCCACTATGCGGGAAGACACAGAGTCAGCCAGCTTACGGACTTTGCGGGGGCGGTTGACTTAGGGGATGGCTATGCAGCCGGGAGTACCAGTATGGTAATCGACGGCCTTCAGGCGACAGGCACCATAGAGGAAGGACAGGAGTTCACGGTTGCCAACCTCCATGGCGTCTATCGGGTCACTGAGGATGCGACCATTGCCAGTAATGAGGCTACCGTATCATTCTTCCCCGGACTGAGCGCAGCCGTAGCAAACGATGCTGTAGTTACCCTCCTGAAATCTTCCCTAACCCCGACTCTGGAGGACTGTCTAATTCGTCTTACTGCGGCCCGCTGTGCCATGAGCAAGGCGGTATACGTCGTGGACAAGGTGAACACCGGCCATTCTCCGTTTGAACGCTACTACACGTGGGGCAAGGCGGAGTTGGAGTCTGTAATGCGTGACCTGAGACGTATGAGGGAGCGGAGAATCCATCAGGAATATCCGGATGACTAAACTATTATGAGAACGAACGCAACGCTACTGGCCGAACAGATTAAGCCTTCCTACAAGCCTTACGTGACGTTGCACTATTACACGTCCGGCAGGCCGTCGGCGGGGGCGGGGGCTTGGACGCAGTTCGACAACCTTGGCAGCAGGGACCGGATAGTCGAGATTTACCACGCCCAAGAACCCTTCGGCTCAAGGGCCGTTATTACGCTAGATAACTCAGCCTCTTCTTATGACGCCTACGATCTGGTAGGGAAGTGGATAAGGATCGGCTATGGCGCCGTGTGCTCGGGAAGTAACGAGGTATCATACCCGCCATACCTGATCTGCAACGCTCAAGACTTCATATCCCAAGAGGGCGAGGACAAGTACGTTGTCTATTGTGAAGGGGCATGGAGCAAGCTGCAAAGGTGGACGTGCGGGCCTGACGACCTGTTCTTCAACCAGGCGGCGCTTAATGCCACCCTGAATGATAAGACCATCCGCCAGATAGCGGACTACATTCTCGAACAAGCAGGGCTTGACCTTGGGGCCGATATCGGGACTGTCGATGATGCAGTAGACGGATGGAAGCCCGTCTTTGATTGCATGGCCGGGATGAACGGCTTTGACGCTATAAGAAGTCTTTTGTTTTATTGCCGTTCAGCCTTGGTTCCCAGAACGGACTGTTTGCACTTCAAGTATTGTCAGGACGCAGACGATGTTGATTACACGTATCTCTCCAGTTCGACCCACTACTTCCGCATGAGCCGGAGCCGGAGCGTTTACTTCAAGCCCATGAAGGTGCAGATCAATGATACCGTCAACGATTACACCGGGTCGTATGCTTGGGGGGATGGCGGCGAAACACCGGCTTGGAACTCTACCCTTGGAACACAGCTTTGGGAAGATGGATCAGGGGTGGCTACGTCTAATGCCGACTGTGTTCTATTGGCCCGTAGCATTGTTGAGAGGGCTGCAAGCGAGAGAGAGACGGGTTGGATAAAGGCAAACATGAACTGCCTTCAGGAAATCTACGACAAGGTAACAGTGACGGACAATCGGGGAAACACCGGGGGCACCGGCAGAGTGGGCGGAGTGTATTGCCACTACAAGCCGGGGGGCAAAGACCCGTACTACATTGAGCTTCGGCTCGGGGGGTTGCAGAGGACGCTCGCCGGGGATATGCAGGGCATCGTTGACGATATGCCCATGGCCGGGATAAAGCTACCGGGCACATCCCTTCAGAAACACAGCATATCACCCGATATTCTCAGACTGTCAACGCAACCGAGCACGAATGATATTGCATGGACTTCTACGGGTGTCGCAAATGCCACATGGGCGGCTGGAACGGTGTACTTTCAGGACGGGTCAACCCTCGCAATCAATTCAGGCTCCAAGTCCGACCTGACGGCAACGCACCTTGCTTACTGCATAGAGGGGAACAGCACGATTCAATGGACGACCGATTGGCAGACGGCGACGGCCAAGGGATGCACGATGCTGGCGATGTGCGTCAAGGGGGATGCCGACTCCAGCAAGGCACTCATTAAGGTTTTCAACGGTAAGCAGGACGTACTGAGCGCAGTCCTGTTCTACGCTGACCTGATCCTGGGCAAGCACATAAAGGCTGGAGAGATAGACACAGACCACCTGGCGGCCAATGCCGTGACGGCGGAGAAGATAGCGTCCCGCACCATAACCTTCGACAAGCTCATTTCGGGGTATGGCAACCTCTTGCAGAACCCATCCTTCGAGCAAGGGGCTACGGGCTGGACGCGGGATTCAGGATCGTGGACCATAGATA
>JAQTTS010000158.1 GCA_028710655.1 Dehalococcoidales bacterium | reverse complement strand
CCGTGCACTGGCCCCCATTTCTTTTTCGCTTCCTTGTCCATTGATGCCTCCTTAGTTGTCCAGCTGGAGCATGATCCATAGGTCGCCGTAGGTGTTAACCGTGGCGGAAAGCAGGTACCCGATTGGCTGGTATCCGGCTGACGGATCGCTCAGGGTCGCCGGCTGGATGGTGCCGTCGGCGGGGTTGGGATAGACCTGCCTCAGGTTGGCGGCGGAGCCGGGCCAAGTGCCACCGGTTGGCGTAACAATGCAAGGTCCGGCCGTCTGGAGCCAGAAGAACTTGCCGATGTCTACGGGGATCAGGTTGAGGCCGACAAACGGCTCGAACCCCGCGTTAACACTTCCCGCCGGGGCCACCGCACTGCAAGGGCTGCGGTAGGCCGTAACGCCCATCCCTACCGTCACTGCCTCGGTAGATATCGGCTCCAGCAGATAGAGGCGGACCTTGGTGCCGTCACCGGGCTCCGAGCCTACAACATGGTGCTGGTGGAAGATGGCCGTCCCGTAGATGACCAGCTTGCCGCCCTGGTAATAGTCCTTCGCCCTGAGGGCGGTGTCTGGGATATCGACCACCCTGTCGCCCACTGCGGCGATAACTCCGCTCCCTTCGTAGCCGTCCTCATTTTCATGGCCGGTGCAACCGGGCTCGAAGTTGGAGTTGACCACCAGCCTGGCCAGGCCAGCCAGGGCAGCGAGCGCCCCGGAATAACGAAAAGTCCTGTCGTCCACTTTCCGCTTGGCGCCAATGGTGAAGTTGGGGACGGTGCTCTGCTCATAAATGCTCTGCTCGGGCCGGCCCGGCAGACTCTCACCCACCATCAGGTCCATGGCCCGCTGGATTTCGGCCCGACTATAAGAACCGCCTGACATGTTTTTCCTCCTGGTTTGTTCTGTAGTTCACCCACCCCGGAATAGCTCCGGGATGTCCCCGGCGGCTGTCCCGCCAAGGCGTCGCATCGCAACAAACCATTGTACCTGGACTATGATGCCGGCGCGAGTAGCTTGCCTTTCCAGCCAAATGGGGTCAGGGTCACCACCCGGTCCGCACCCAGAGCGCCCACCGTTACCTGGGCGCAGATGGTCAGCTTGCTTCCCGGGGGCAACCGGAGCGGTGCGCCGATGCCGTCGCCCAAAGTGACAAAAGCCGGGGCGCAGCTGTAGCACTCGGCAACAAAAGAGCCGCCGATGGCTCCTCCGCGGTCGGTTGCCCAGAAGGGCAGGCCGTCAGTATCCGGCGTAGCCGCCGAATCCAGCCAGTTGGAAATCCTGACGTTGGCCAGGATAATGCCGCCGCTCTGGGCCGGGGTGTCCAGTTGCAACTGGCTCAGGAACCACACCTCGCTGGCGGGTACCTCGATCTGCTTCCTGGTAGCGTAGACACCGGCTCCGGTGCCGGAGGGGATCGTCAGCGTTTGGGCCTGGCGGGAGTCGATCTTACCCAGCGCGTTAAGCTGCTCGGCCTGACTCAGACCCTCAATCAAGGCTTGAAGCGGCAGTCCTACCCAGAAGCCGGTCTTGTTGTCGTAGACGCCCATGAGCGACATCACCGCATCCAGGGGAGGGACCCAGCCCTTCGGAGGCCGCGCGCCGGGATAGCCCGGATTCGCCTGCTCCGGAGTGAAAAGTTTCTCCTTCATGGCTTACCTCCTGTTTCGATTTTCGAGCTTATGATTTGCTGGAAGCGGTCATGCCCTTCATCATGGGCACCATGATGGCCATCATCATGATCATCATGATCATTGGCATCATTGCTGAAATCATGCTTGTCCAGTCGGTGCCGGTGGTCTGCATCGGGTAATAGCCCGAAACTGTCCCGTACTGGTACTGCTGGGGCCTCACCTGCTGCCCCGCAAACTGTTGAGTGGAAAACATCTTAGCGTTACCTCCTCAGTGAATTTCCCCGGTCTACTCTTTGGCAGGAGCGGTCATGCCCTTCATCATGGGAATCATGATCGCCATCATCATGACCATCATGATCATGGGCATCATGCCCGAGATCATGCTTGTCCAGTCGGTGCCCGTGGATTGTGTCGGGTAGTAGGCCGACGGACCGCTCACTTGCATGGGTGCGATGGGTCCTGCAACCTGTTGCGTGGTAAACATGCTACCTCCTCAATTTCCTGGCTTCATGGAGCCGTTTGGCTTCCCGCTCGATGCACCTGACATCGTTGTGGGGACAGATGCCAATGGCCGTCTCCATCGCCCAGCGCCCGAACTGCTGCTCGAGCTGCATCCGCTTGTCGTAAGACATGGGCTTGGAAACGGCCATCTTAACTACCTGCCTGCCGGCTGCCGCGACAGTAATGAGGCTGGTAACCATAAGTCCCCATCGAAAACGCCATCAAGCTGGGAAGCCATTAGTCGAACATGGCGCGCTTGTAGCCGGTAACTACCTGGTCGCCCTTTCCCTCAACACCATCCCCGTAATGGTTGACGCGTCCCTCTTTGACCTTCATCCCGGAGGGAGCTATACCGTTCATACCTTTGCGGTAGGCATCGGGGGTGGCTCCCTCATCGTAGGCGATGGGGATACCCTTCTCCAGTTCCGACCAGCTTGCATACTTGCCCATCTTGATACCTCCTCTTCATTCTTGCCCGGTCGCGGCCGGGCGGTCGGAGGTGATGCAACCTCGTCGAAAAGGAAAAGGGGGGTGCCCTCGACCTCTTCGGTCCAAGGTTGCACCCCCCTTCTTTCAGTCCTGGAGCCTGCCGGTGAAAGCTAAAGGCCTGGAAGCCAACTCTCTTTCGACAAGCTTCCAGGCCCTACGGACTAAGTATTAACGATATTTTTTGGGTTTTGTCAATAGCTGGTGGCGAAATATTTTGCAGAGGCTCCGCCCGGTTAAGCGGTTAAAAGGGGGGGATTCGAATCCCCTTGACTCCAGTTTTCTTTAAGTGAACTTTCGTGTTCTGCAGTTGCTAAAAAGTGTTCAAGCAGTTGCCTGTTAGCTTCAGCCCTGATATTTCTTTATGGCCAGAACTCTTGCTTCTATTCAAACTGATACCTATAATAATGCTTACAATTGGGGGAATAATTTGGAACTATCATCACCACATTTTCAACGTAACATTAGAATCAGATCCCACAACACCTTTCTTAACGAAGTCACCATTCCCTTAAGGAGGCTTGAATTATGGAATTTTTTGACCTTATGAGTATCTCACACCGCTATATGGAGATACTAAACCCTTCTACGTCTGAAAAAATCATCAAACTTGGTAAAATACTCAAATTGAAAAAAGGAAACCGGGTCATTGACTTCGGTTGTGGTTGTGCCGAGCCTCTCGCTCTCTGGGCTGAGGAATTCGGTATCGTTGGTATAGGCGTGGATATATCCGAAGATTTATGCGACCGGGCCAGGAAAAAGCTGGTCATGAGAGGGCTGTCGGACCAAATCGAAATCGTTTGCTCCCCTGCGGCTGACTACGTATTTGAAGAAGGTGCTTTCGATGCCGCAACATGTATCGGGGCAACGTTTGTTTTTGGCGGTTACCAGCATTCGATCCAGGAAATGAAGCGGGCTGTTCGTCAGAATGGACGCCTTGGTATCGGAGAAACCCACTGGCTTAGCAATCAGGTACATCCGGAATATGCCCAAAAGCAGACAACAACCCACACAGAAGCGGAACTAGCTCAATTTACCCGGGATGAAGGCTTTGAACTCGAATACATCATCCGTGCCAGCAACGACGACTGGGATAGGTACTATTCGGATAATTGGTATGGACTGATACGTTGGCTCGAGGAAAATCCCACCCACCCTGACCATGAACAGGTATTCAAGCATTTCCGTACTGACCAAGATGATTATTTACAGTTCCAACGCCAATATATGGGTTGGGCTATGTACTGCATCGCCCCCATCAAATCTCATTCGATTGGTAAATAGGAGCTTATAACAGAAATATGAGGCTACTCAATTAAGTGAAAACTTAACTTGAAATCCTTTAGAGTTCTACCTATTGATGCCCCAGCTCCACCAAGGGGTACGATAGACAGAACTTCGACTACCCCTCTTTCTTTCCATTCCTCAATAGTACATAGCGGAGTACATGACTGTAAAGAATTTCCATTAGCTATTTTATGAAGACAATTACTCTAGAAACCACCGGGTTTTACCATTTCTATTCTTGCTATAGTCCTGGCGTTACCTAAGAGGCACCTAGCATCACGAGAAGAAGCTCAACCTTTAGAATTACATGGACATCCGTTTCACTGAGCAGGCATTTCGCCTGCTCCTTTAGTTACCTTTGCTTCTTCTATAGGCCGGCCCGGATTAAGAAATTCGAATGTCCTACCCCGTACCGTTTCCAGTTGATCGATTAGTACTCGCAAATCCTCTTCCGGGATCTCCCCCAAAATGTCTTGGATGAGCTGCCATCCCAGCGCAGTAGCCTTATCAATGGTCTCTTTACCTTTACTGGTAAGCACTAAACGTACTTCCCTACGGTCACGACTGCTTCTCACTCTCCTAATAAGTCCATCCCTTTGCATACGATCTAGCAGCATACTAACAGCGTTATTGTTCCGATCCAACCAGTTCGCAATGATGGTAGCCGTAACCGGGCCGTCAGTATATCTCATCGCCATAAGGACACCGTTATACTGAGGGGAAATTCCTATTTGCTTGAATACGTTTTCCTCAACTTTCAATACCAGATTGTAGGTTTGGTGCATTAGTAACCATGTCCTGAGCATAGGATTATCAAATCCAAACTTAACCGGCATTTCATATATCTCCGATCGACTATGTCATTATTTGTTCATTCACTAATACATTTTATCACACCTGAATCCCACCACTAAATGCTTTAGCGTTTACCTTGCTTCTTAGGGGATCAGTTTCCCAAATACACCTTCTCCAAGCTGGTGGTCTTGGTCTGCCTACCAACATACGGATATTCCGGTACTTCTTCTCAGCAAAATTCCAGTTTTCATTTCTACTCTTCCGTTTGGTATCAGCGTTTATTTAAGAGGGCTGTTGCCCGATATGAGTTGACAACCGGCAACGTTAGTGATAATATCACCTTCACATATTTATCATATGTGATATACTCATATAATATTTAAGTTAGTTATATGGTTTAGTCTGCCCGGACTATCGGCATAATAGACTTTCTCTAGATAGTGCGACTGGCAGTCCGTGATGTGAATAGATATCAAAATAAACCGGTCCGTTTTCTTTTGAGTTGGTTGCGGATAAGCGTAGGAGAGAGAAAATGGCTGCGGGAGGGAGAAGTGAGAATGTTTAAAAAGTACAGGAAGTACGCCGCCTTTTTGCTGGTGTTGCTGGTGGGGCTGCTCGGCCTTTCCGGCTGCGGCGAGGGAGCTGCACTGACGGTTACCCTGGAGACGCCGACTAACGGCAGTACGGTCTCATCGCTGACGCCGATACTGGCCTGGAACTGTAATTATTCCGATGCTACCTATCGACTCTAGGTATCGCAGCACGGCAACTTCCAGGACTTGATTATCGATGAATCGAATCTGGCCGGTCCCAGCTACACCGTAGCCAGCGGAAAGCTGGCCGAAGGCCAGACCTACT
>JAQTTS010000157.1 GCA_028710655.1 Dehalococcoidales bacterium | reverse complement strand
GGGACTTCGGCGACTCCCAAACCTCCACTGAGAAGAATCCAGCACATACCTACCTAACGACCGGTTCGTATACGGTCAACCTGACTGTCTCAAATGACCTGGGCAGCAACAGCAGCGTGCAGACCGGGTACATCACGGTAGGAACCGGAATACCGGTGGGGAACTTCACCGCGAACGTGACGAGCAGTACTGCACCGCCACTCACGGTACAGTTCACCGATACAACGACCGTGAACCCGACAGCCTGGCACTGGGACTTCGGCGACGGTGTTACCTCATCCGAGCGGAACCCTGATCACACCTATGCAACGGCTGGTATCTACACGGTCAACCTCACGGTCTTGAACTCCTATGGCAGCAACAGCTGCGTGAAAACTGATTACATCACCGTCGGGAGTGGAATATCGGTTGGTGCTTTTACTGCAAACACGACAAGCGGGAATGCCCCGTTAGCGGTGCAGTTTACTGACGGATCGACGCTCAACCCGGCATCGTGGTACTGGGACTTTGGGGACAATGTTACCTCAACTGAGCAGAACCCGGTGCATGTCTATACAGCGGATGGGAGTTACACGGTAAACCTGACGGTCTCGAACTCCTATGGCAGCAACAGCTGCGTAAAAACTGGCTACATCACCGTCGGGAGTGGAATACCGGTTGGTGCTTTTACTGTAAACACGACAAGCGGGAATGCCCCGTTAACGGTACAGTTTACTGACGGATCGACGATTAACCCGACAGCCTGGTCTTGGAACTTTGGTGACAATGCCACCTCAACCGAGCAGAACCCGGTTCATACCTATGCAGCAAACGGGAATTACACGGTAAACCTGACAATCTCGAACTCCTATGGCAGCAACAGCTGCGTGAAAATTGATTATATCACGGTCGGGAGTGGAATACCGGTTGGTGCGTTTACTGCAAACGCGACAAGCGGGAATGCCCCGTTAGCGGTGCAGTTTACTGACGGATCGACGATTAATCCGACAGCCTGGTCCTGGGACTTTGGAGATGGTGCCACCTCAACCGAGCAGAACCCGGTTCATACCTATGCAGCAAACGGAAATTACACGGTAAACCTTACGGTCTCGAACTCCTATGGTAGTAACAGCTGCGTGAAAACTGATTATATCACGGTCGGGAGCGGAATACCGGTTGGTGCTTTTACTGCAAACACGACGAGCGGGAATGCCCCGTTAACGGTACAGTTTACGGATACTTCGACGATTAACCCGACAGCCTGGTCCTGGGACTTTGGAGATGGTGCTACCTCAACCGAGCAGAACCCGGTTCATACCTATGCAGCAAACGGGAATTATACGGTAAACATCACGGTCTCGAACTCCTATGGTAGCAACAGTTGTGTGAAGACTGATTATATCACCGTCGGGAGTGGAATACCGGTTGGTGCTTTTATTGCAAACACGACGAGCGGGAATGCCCCGTTAACGGTACAGTTTATCGATACGTCCACAATTAACCCGATAGCTTGGTCCTGGGACTTTGGAGATGGTGCCACTTCAACCGAGCAGAACCCGGTTCATACTTATGCAGCAAACGGGAATTACACGGTAAACTTCACAATCTCAAATATCTATGGCAGCAATAGCTGCGTGAAGACCGAGTACATAACAGTTGGCAGTGGAATACCGGTGGCGAGCTTCACTGCGGATGTCTCGAACGGATTTCTTCCATTCATGGTCCGGTTCACCGATACTTCAGCGGTTAACCCAACCGCATGGGCATGGGACTTTGGCGACGGTGCCACATCCAATGAGCAGAACCCGGTCCATACCTATACAAACGTCGGCAATTACACCGTAAATCTCACGGTTTCAAACAGCTATGGGACAAACACCCTGACAAAGGATGGCTACATCCACACAGGCAGGTATGCATTTTCCCAGAATATTACCTATACTGCCGGTGACCAGAACGTGATCCAGCAGGAGGTAATAATTCACCGGACCACTGGCAGTCCCTACGAAGAGAACCGGGCGGATGGCACGAAAGTCTGGCATGTGCAGGTCGGGGACCTGTGCCGGGCAGATTACGGCGATGTACGGTTCGCGGATACCACCGGAACCCCTCTGGCATACTATCTCTGGTCGCACTATACGGCAGAACAGGGACGGTTCTTCGTCCGGCTTGAGAAGGCGTACCAGCCGGGAACGCTCCAGGTTTTGTATGGGGACAGTGGTGTGCTTTCGGCAAGCAACGCGGATGCAATTGGAGCCTATTTAATCGATGAATTCAACACCCTTAATTCAACGTGGTCCGGGGGAGCAATAGAGAACGGTCAATTGACATACATCTCAACAGGTGCGCTCACTTACATATATGGAGTTACACGACCGATCACCCCGATTCCCGCTGAATTTTCAATGGAAACAGACCTGAGCTATGAACCCTATGGTTACAGTGATGGGGATGTTATGCTGGAAGTGTATACCGCAGACAGTTATGCACGTATCGGATACTATCAACCTACATGGGGTGGCGCATCATTCGCGACCGTTATTAATGGGTTGCAAATGCCCTGTCTCGGTGACGGAACCGTTCCTGAACCCGGTGCCATGAACCTTAAAATCACCCGGGATGCCTCAAATAAAATATCTGCATATAAGAACGGGACATTAATGGGTACCGGCACCATGGGGGGTAGTATTACCCGCATAGGATTCCGCGTCAATGATATAAACAATGGCGCAGGAGGGCATACCTCCCATTGGGATAACCTTGCTATCCGCTCTTTCAGCACTACACCTCCGGCAGCATCCGATCTCAAACCCGTCGGGAGTTTCTCGGCAAACAGTACTAGTGGAGACGCTCCGCTGACAGTCCGGTTTACAGCTAGTTCGTTTAATTCTCCGACCACGTGGGCATGGGACTTTGGTGACGGTGCCACCTCAACCGACCAGAACCCGGTACATACCTATTCTGCAGGTGGGAATTACACAGTCAACCTGACGCTCTCGAACAGTTATGGCAGCAACAGTTTCGTGAAGACGGATTACATCACCCTCGGGAGTGGAATACCGGTCGGGAATTTCACGACGACCTGGACGAACGGTTATGCCCCGCTCAGGATTCAGTTTATCGACACCTCGACCATTAATCCGACAGCATGGGCATGGGACTTCGGTGACGGTGCCACCTCAACCAGCCAGAACCCGGTCCATTCCTATAGTGCAGCGGGAAACTACACGGTCTCACTCAACGCTACGAATGGCTACGGCAGCAATACCATAACAAAATCCGGGTACATATACGCAGGTAGTGCCGGATATTCCCAGAATTTCTCCTTCACTGCAAGTGATCAGGCAATGTACCAGCAGGAAGTTGTGATCCATCGGGCTGATGGGACCAACTACGAAGAGATCACCAATGGCTGGAGACTCTGGCATGTGTATGTTGGAGATCGGTGCCGTGAGGATTACAGTGATCTGCGGTACACGGATGCCACCGGAATCCAGCTGGTGTATTATCTCTTGCCAGACTACAACACCAATCAGGCACGGTTCTATGTCCGGCTTGAGCGGGCAGATCAGCCGGGAACATTGCAGATCTTGTATGGGAATAGTGGTGTTCCATCAGCAAGTAATGCAGATGCAACTGGATGCGTTGTCGATTTATTCACTACGTTGAATCCAAACTGGGATACATCCGGTGTTTCATCTGCGACAATAGACAACGGTCAGTTAAAACTCACCGCGAAAACAGGCACTCAAGGAAAATCTTCAACTGCTGCGGTGAAACGGTCGATCACTCCGATTACCGGAGGATTTGTTGCTGATGTTGACCTGACATACGTGTCGAGTTACCCCTCATCTCCCTCCAGGTCCCGAGGAGAGTTGTACCTAATATTGTATAATTCATCCTCCACTATGGCAGCCGGGTATTTTGATAGTTGGTCCAGTACTTCCGCAACGTATAATGGTTCATTCTTCTATGCTATCGGTGGAACAAGTGCCAATACCGGACGAGGTACTCGTCCAGCAGTTGGCGGCATGCATCTCACGATTACCCGTGATGCTGCAAACAGTGTATCGGTATACGAGAACGGGATCCTCCGGGCAACCAAGATCATGCCCGGGGCTATATCCTCTATAGGGCTTTCCAATACCCGGTATGGCACTGATTCCTATTATTATAATACCTATTGGGACAACCTCGTCGTCCATTCCTTCAGCACAACACCTCCCGGAGCATACGGTTTCCAACCGGTCGGGAATTTCACGGCAAACAAGCTGAGCGGGAGTGCTCCGTTGACGGTCCAGTTCAACGACACATCGCGATATTACCCGACTTCGTGGGCATGGGACTTTGGTGATGGTACAACCTCAGTTGAGCAGAGCCCGGTCCATACCTATGCAGCGGACGGGAATTACACGGTCAACCTGACGGTCACGAACAGCTATGGCAGCAATTCGCTCGTGAAGATCGGGTACATTACGGTCGGGAGCGGCATACCGGTCGCGAGCTTTACTGCGGACGTCACAAATGGATATTCCCCAGTCACGGTTCAGTTCACCGATACCTCCACGATTAATCCGACCTCGTGGGCATGGGACTTTGGCGACGGTACAACTTCAATCGAGCAGAACCCGGTCCATACGTATTCTACGTACGGTACGAACACAGTCACTCTCACGGCTACGAATGGCTACGGCAGCAATACCATAACAAAAGCGGGTTACATCCTCTCAGGCAAGAATGCCTATTCCCAGAAGATCGACTTCTCTGCCGGTGAACTGAGTCTGTACCTGCAGGTTGTTGTGATCCACCGGACCACCGGCGCTGCATATGAGGACAACGCAACGGGCATGAAAGTCTGGCACCTGTATGCCGGGGGTCACTGCCGGGAGGATTATGGCGATGTGCGATTCACGGATGCCAACGGGTTCCCGGTGAAGTATTATCTCCAGCCGGGCTATACTGCAGAACAGGCACGATTCTCCATCCGGCTCGAAGGGGCAGACCATCCGGGAGCATTGAAGGTCTTGTATGGGGAGCCCGGTGTTACGACGACCAGTGACGTAAGTATTACGAATATTACAGTGAACGCCACAGCGTCACTACCTTCAGCCACTATCTTCAGCGGCGAGGGGTATACTGACGCAGCACCGGCTGCTTCATTCACCGGTACCCCGGTGTACGGGCTTTCACACACTATCCGGTTTACCGATACCTCTGCCAATTACCCGACAACATGGAGCTGGGACTTCGGTGACGGTACAACATCAACCCTGCAGAACCCGGTACATACTTTTGCAGCGGATGGTAATTACACAGTTACGCTCAGTGCGACCAATGAATACGGCAGCGACACCGAAACGATACGAGACTACACTGTCGAGATGCCGGTTGTTGCCTCAGTGACTGTCTCCCCGACATCTTTCCAGCTCAATGTGTCGGAGACCCGGCAATTTACCGCAGTCCTCCTGGACCAGAAAGGAAACTCGATGACCAATACGTCCGTTACCTGGTCAAGTAGCGATGAAACGGTCGGTACCGTTGATACCAAAGGACTGTTTACCGCTCGTCATA
>JAQTTS010000156.1 GCA_028710655.1 Dehalococcoidales bacterium | reverse complement strand
AACGGACAGGTCAGCGTCACCGTGCCCATAGGCACGGCGGTCGGCGCTTCGGTGACCGGAGAGATCGAGGTACCCGAGGACGAGATATGGTTCCTCCGGGGCCACGAGATTCGTGTCCACCAGCAGGCGACCCTGACCGACGGCGACCTCATCTGCAACTTCCGGGTCTCCCGCTTCCCGACATCGGACGACGTCGCCAAGCTGTTCTACAACACTAATGACCGGCTGCTGGCCACCCAGGCACTGATTGCCGCCGGGGACGTGTCTGACCATGACCTGGTGCTGGTTGGCGCCTACTGGGACGGCAGTGACGAGGTCAAGGTCTACCGGGATGTCATCCGGGACTTTGCCGACCCGGACGAGTTGGGCAATGCCCTCAGGCTTATCGGCGGAGACAAGCTCACGCTGGTCGCCACGGGCGAAACGGCCGCCGTTGCCGGCGGCGCGGTTAGCGTCGACCTGACGGTATGGGGGCTCAGAGGGAAGAGACTGGTCGAATAAAGCGCAGGGAGGTGAACTATGCCCTGTGCTTTCGTCCCACCGGGATACAGGGCTGTCCTTATCGGACAGGCTCAGAATATTCAGGATCTGGGCACCTTCAGCCCGCTCGAGGATAGTGCGGAAGAAGGTGCCCTCGTCTTGGTACGGCTAGATTTTATCGAAGAGGTACCGGAGGAAGTCCTCGGCAGTATCGAGCAGGCCTGCCGTGAAGCCGGTGTCGAGTCCTGGCCGGGCAGCGCGTATTACGTCTACGCCGATACCGGCTCGAACTCGGTCTACCTGGTCTGGCAAAAAGGTTTCGCCTGGCTGCCCATCATCGTCGGCCTGCTGGCCACCGTGGTGCTGCCTCCACTGCTGACCGCCGGTATCTGGCTTATTCTGCCCGATTCCATCAAGAGCCTGATTTCCAGCCTGGTCAACATGGGCATGATGCTGCTTATGATGTGGCTCATGACGAGCTTGATGAAGCCGCTCATGGCTCCGGCGAAGGAGAAACCGAAGCAGGTAAAGGAGGCTGCCGGATGAACTATCAACCGCAGCAGTATTACAGCTACTACCCGGCCGAGTCGTACCAGCCGCAGTTCTGGCAGGCCATCGTTGCCGGGGCTATCGATATCGCTATCATGGTAGCCATCGGCGCCTGGGCCCTGTCTCTGGTGAAAAAAGCCTTCAGGGGCGAGGAGGTGGAACTACGATGACATCGCTTAGTGTAATGTCCGGCTCCCTGGGCGACATCTTCTGGGACCTGGCGCCATGGATAACCTATGAGCCCGGCTACGACCTGGGCTGCAGCATCTACGTAGCCAACCCGGGAGATGTGGAAAAAGAATATACCCTGATGGCCCGGCTGTCTCGCGAAGGCACGGTTATCAGCGAAGAGGTGCTGCCGGTATTCGGCTATACCTGGTTCAAGGTAGCTCCGGGTGACTTTGTGCGACTCAGAGGCGCTTTACGTTTCGACGAGAGCGACGGTGAACTGGCGATACTCCTGGTTGAACGGGAAACAGAGGATGTGACCGATTCGGTGGTCACCCTGTTGGTATCTCCGGCCAGTGCCGGGGTATTGCCGCCGACATGGCCGGGCGGCACCAGTACGGCTGGATTCGACTGGAGCTCGCTGCTTTACATGATGGCCCCGTTCATGATGCTGGGCACCGTGGTCGCGGCGGCCAGGCCTGAAGAAAAAGAAAGAGAGTCAAAGCCGATAGTCATGACGGAAGGGCGCAAGCTGTTGACCGAAGGGAGGCAGGAAGATGCCCGGTGAGTTTTACATTGAAGGCAAAGCGGAGAAGCTTGATATCACGGATATCAAGGAACTAATTTCGCAGATACAGGCCATCGTCACCCAGGTACAGAGTGATGTTACCTCAATAGTAACAACATCCGGCAGGCAGTTGTCCAGTGCCGACTTCTGGAGCGACCCGCTTGAGGAAGCCCAGATTAACGCCGCCGGCGTCTCCGTGACCTTACCTGGTGTGACGATGGATAGCATACCAGTCGGCGCTACCATACTAAGAGCCATCGCTATGTTCAAATTCAGGATGGTCGAGAACACCAATGCCGCGGCCAACAAGTTGAATGGCGGGACAGTATCAGCAACAAGCCAAGTTATACAGGTCAGGGATGACACACCCAGTGCCTGGATTGACGCCATCAATTTCGTTGACGACCAGTACGGGATCGATGCGGAAACGAGAGAGGGTGGCGATGTCTGTATAGGAAGCATCGACATTTCCAGTATCGTCTCGGGAAATGACAACTACGAGTTCCAGTGGCTGCTTGGCAGGGCGAACCTGGATTTCATTAGCTTTAACGATGTTCAGGTAGGGATTCGGGTTTGGTATTCAGTACCGCCGTCATAAGAAAGATAACGTGGAGAAAAAGACTCGATGACGATTTACACTATTGCCAGCATAAACAGCACACCGGCCCTCTCAGCAGAGGGAGGTGGGCGTGATATTGCTGTAGCCCGTGACGGCCGGCTCTGGGTGGCTTATTCCAAAAAGCCAGCCGGACTTAACTACATGCAAATCCATGTTGCCTACAGTGATGATGACGGCCAGACGTGGACCGAGGAGCGAGTCACCTTCGGCTATGACAACAAGCACCACTTCTTTCCGGCAATTGCGATAGATTCCTTTGATAACCTGCACCTGGTCTATACCTCAACAGGCCGGGCGCCATTTGCCTCTAGGTGGGGCACATTCTACAGAGAGCGGACTATCGGCGGCTGGCAGGCGGAGGAGACGGTAGCCCTGCTTGATGCGACCAACCCCGGCCAGGATTACCCGACGGTCGCCATCGGCGTAGCTGATGTCCCACACGTGGTCTGGGCCGGACTGGGATGGGGCGCTAACCCCGCTGTAAAGAACATCCAGTACCGAGCCAAGATCGGCGGAATATGGGGGACAGTGGAGCAGGTTACCGATAAGGCCAACCCCCAGGATATACCATCGATGGCTATCGACTCGTTTGGTGCCGTCCATGTGTCCTGGACGGGGCGCGGCTGGGGTATAAACACGGGAAACTCTCAGGTTTGCTATGGCCACGGACCTGCCGCCTGGATACCGGAAAATATTACCGACCATCCCCATTCCCACTACCACTCCCGTATCGCCCTTGACTTGGGGGATGACCCGCATATCGCCTATTACGATACCGGGGATGACGCCATCTTCTACAACAAGAGGAACGGCGTGATATGGGGAACGCCCGAGCAGGTATCACACGTAGGCGGATCCCTGGGTTGGGGATACCCTTCAATCTCACTGGATAGGAGCGGCAATATCCACGTGGTCTGGCTGAGCTACGGGCAGGGGTTAAGTGAGGGGTGGACTAACTACTGGTACCGTAAGAAAACCGGCTCCTGGCTGGCTCCGTTGTACATCACTAACCAGGACATAAACGACCAGTGGTGCGCCTCCTTGCTCTGGTCTAACTACCCGGAGATAGGCGGAGTGAAAACCAATGTTCTACCCGATTTGCAGAAGCTGGTCTGGGAGGATATGTCGGCAGCGATCCTGTTCTCAGAAACACCTGTCTATCCCGAACCAGGAAAGATTCAGATTTCGAATATAGCTAACAGGCTGGTGGCAGCCGGGACCATATGAAGCTCAAGTTTAAGAGGTGAGGAAATGAGATATTCGATCGTTACCAAAGAAATGACCGCCGACCAGGTCGTCGCCGAAGCGGAAAACGCCGGCGCCGGAAACATCACCAGGTCAAAGCTCTTAAGCGGTGTATTCTGCGACCTCGATGAAGCGCAGGCCAAGAAACTGTCCGGAGTACCCGGACTGAAGGTCAAGCCTCTTAAGGAATACAAGACGGATCAGGTGATGGCAGAGACGCCGCCGGTCGAGACGGTTTCCGATGTCTTCTACCTGCTCCGCTCCTACTTCAGCCCGCCGCTCACCGGCACCGGCCTCACTGTGGCGGTACTGGACAGCGGCGTCAGGAAGACACACCGGTCGCTATTAAACAAGGTCGTTTATGAGTCCAATTTCACCGACTCGCCGTCGCCGGACGATGTTTTCGGGCATGGCACACAGGTGGCCTTCGTGGTTGCCGGCGGCATGCACGGGATCGGTGAAAAGTCAGGCGTCTCACCCGGCGCTTCCATCATGAATATCAAGGTCATTAGTGATGAAGGTGTTGGCAGTGACGAGAGCATCATCCTTGGCATCGACAAAGTCTGCGATTTAGCCGAGGAAGCCAGGAGGAACGGTCTCTGGCCGACGGATGATATGTATCCCAACGTCATCAATCTCAGCCTTGGTGGAGAAGACGATGGCGATGAGGATAACCCGGTCAGGGAGGCCTGCCGGCAGGCGAGCTTGGTATACGGGCTAGATGTCGTCGCTGCGGCGGGTAACTCCGGTCCTAAAATGACCACGGTGATGCTTCCTGCCTGCGAGCCGGAGGTGATTGCCGTCGGGGCTATAGAGACAATGGATGATCTCCTGGTCTGGGAGAAATCGGCCCGCGGTCCGACTGTACAGGGCGAGACCAAGCCCGACTTCGTCATCTGGGGCACCAACCTGGAAATGGCCAATAACCAGAACGACGAGGGATATGTTACCAAGTCCGGCACCAGCTTTGCCGCACCTATGCTCTCCGGCCTGACCGGCCTGCTCTGGGAAAGCGGGCGGAGAGCCTATGGAGAATCCTGGCCGTTCCGCTGGACCGAAGCCCGGCAGTTTGCCCCTTACTTCTCCACCAAACCGGCGGACGCTCCGGTCAAGAAAGACAACGCCTACGGCTTCGGGCTTCCGGCGATGGGTACCATGCTGGGGCAGGTGGCGCAGACATCGGCACCTGCTGATGACATGACCTCGGCCATGAATGTGCTCATGATGATGACGATGATGACTGGAATCGCAGGAGGTTTTTAGATGGACGGTAATGAATTCATCACATCCATAGTGGCGCTGGGCGGAGTCCCTTTGATACTCGGCTTGGTCCAGCTTTTCAAGCCTTTCATCACCGACACCCGCTTCTATCCCCTGGTAGCGCTGGGCTTCGGCCTGGCAATCAACCTGGTCGCCGGTTGGGCCTTGGGAGCGAGCATGGCTACCGACTGGGTGACTGCGTTGTTCAACGGCATCATAGCCGGCATGGCTGCCGGTGGGCTCTATTCGGCCGGCTCCACCCTGAAAGAGGGCTCAGCCGCAGATAAGACAGACCCTTTACACGAAGGAGATCAGCATGAAACTGACTAGAAACCTGGCCATCGGCCTCGAGACTGTAGGGTGCTGTATCACCCTGGCCGGCATCGTTACCGAGTGGGTTACCCAGGCTGATTATGGTTACGTCATTATCACCGGCGGGGCTTTGGTGGTTACTTTTGGCAGCATGATCTTCGCCAAGTGCATGCGGCCCTGGAATGACGAGAGCAAGAAGTAAGGAGACTTTGAGTGGCACAGTATGCTGACGTCATAGAAATAACGGCACCGGGAGAGGCTCAGGCCGGCAGCCGTGTCGATATAGCCGTCAAGGTCAAGAATACATATTCGGCGGCCATCGGCATATTGGTGGGCGGAGCCCTTGAGTACGGTG
>JAQTTS010000155.1 GCA_028710655.1 Dehalococcoidales bacterium | reverse complement strand
TGTGTATCTTGCGGATTCTCTTCTTCCGTATGTGATACTCTCGCTGCGGGGAATATCTCCCGTAGGGCTCTTGTCAACGAGCCGAACGTCTTTCCCAAACCGTCTGCGTCAGGGAAGGGACAAGCCGTCTGCTTTAGCTGACGGTGGTTGACTCGTCACCTCAAATAAGTCCAAGTTTCTGGGCGATTATCGCTATCCGCTCGCTGTCTGCTTTGGCTGCGGCATAAATTTCTTTGGGGTCTAGTGGCAGTTTGTCCGCAAAGATCAAATGCCTACCATCCTCATATATCTGATCCTCGACTAAAATGAGCCCCTTCATATTCTGTGAGGTCACAATCTCCGCCTTTTCAGTTGAGTCGTTGTAATCTATTACCAGTTCCATAACTGCCTCCTATGTTGAGGATGAGACTTCGCGTATCGAGGCGTATACTCTCAGATTTCGAAAGTCTACGCGCGGGCCAGAGGCAGGGTTGCCATAACAATAGAGCTGTACGCTATCCCCTGCACTCCAACCGGATATATCTTCTGAAAAAGTCTCAAAAACGTTGTCTGCTTTCGTTCTCTCGGTGCCTACCGGAGTCCCATTGCGATAGATTTTTCCGTATGTCGTCCCCGTTCCGTTGACATTTTGGAGGTCAAATTTAATGCGGTATGTCCCGCCGCGGTCGCACAGATAGATAGTTTTCGCCAGAGTGTAACTTGTTTCCTGGTTATATGACGCGGCGTCATTGGAGACAAGGAGGGCATTCCCGGCGGCAGCCAACCCTCTTGCCCCGCCGTCCCATATCGGATTAGCCCCGGCGCCCTGCGTTTTGAGGACATACCCACTGGTTGATGCTCCCAACCTGGCCCAAGTCGATCCGTCAAAATAGAGAATGTCGCCTTGCGCTTGACTTCCTATACCACAATCTGACAGGAGATTCACCTGCTTGACTGCCGTGCCGTTGTGATACTTAGGAGCATGTGTCTGCTCATCGAAGGCAAGTTTACCTTCAGCCCCGAGAACAGAGGCCGCCTCAGCCGTGGAAAGCAATGGGAGTTTGAGGTATTCGTCTCCGTCCGTGTTATCGATGATCAGGCCAGATTCGATTGTGGGTACGCCGTCGAGGCCCTTGAGATAACGGAACAGGTCACGGATATGGGCATTCTGAATGGCAGCAGTAACCACCTCCCCTACTGACCAAGTGCGCGGATTTGCCCAAGCCATAAGAGCCCCCTAATATGCCAATTTCGTTGTGCTATCCAGTTCGGAAAGATCGAGTACCCAGAATAACTCAGGGGTGGCCGACCTCAGAGTCCACTTGCATTTATGGGTCTTCATTTTCATGTCAACGTCATGTTGCACAGCATTGATAAAATAGTCATCATCGAGTCCGAGTTCGGTATTTTGCACGGTGATCCGGTCGGATATCGCCCGATTCAAGATTGCAGTCAGTACAGTATCACTTCGGTTTTTGAGCGTCATATCGATGTCTGGCCAAACATCCTTTGTTTTTGCCAGCACGTAGTCGCAATACTGCTGGCACTGGTCAACCGACGCCATGAACTGAGCATCAAGCGTCCGGTCCCGTTTCTGGTACGCCGTCTGCGATGTTGAATCGTCTGACTTGACAGACGTTTTGTCACCGTCAGAATATAGATCGCCGCGTACTTTTAAGAGCGTGAGATATACCGCTACTCCCGCGCCATTCACAACAACGAGCTTGGTCGATCCGGCAAAGTGTGTCGGTGTAACCGTGACGCTGGCCGTCATGTCCGCGCCTGTCCCGTTCGCCAGCATATTCGCGGTGTAGTCGGTGGTTGCTACTGGATCGAGTTGATTGGTGGCTAATCCTTGATAGTCTCCCCACCAAGTTCTAGTTTCACCTGCAGCCAGGAGCGGCACTTCGGAGAGCCGCCAGAGTTCAGACTCAACCCCGAGAGTCTTCTCGGTATACGAGGCCATTATGCTGTTGTAGATGCCGCGAGAGGACAGGTCGTAACTGATATCACACATTGAGTTGTCGAAGGTTTCCGATGAGGTAAGGCCCATTCTGTAATGCCGATCCTCAAAACGCGCATATCCCCTGTGGTCGATGTAGAAGAACCCACATTCTGACTCTTCGATTTCCTGCAATGCGTACAGGGCCGAAACTTGACTCCAATACCCCAGAGGGACGGTATCAATTCCCACCTCAATATCCCTGTCTCCTGCAGCCCACCCCACCTCATCGAGGATGTTGCCAACCAATGTTCCAGTGAGTTCATCCGTGTAAAGCTCAGTCGTTATCTCTGCACGCTTCAGCACGTCAAACCCATCCACGCAGTAGATGTAACAGGTCTGGGCATCCCATCGAGGGGAGGGTACGATCCGCTCAGTTTTCCCTCTCCAGAGGCTATACAGAGTGCCACCAAAGTAAGCCATTATAATTACAGGTCTTCCGGGTAGCAACTTTCCGTAGAGGTCCCCTCCCGAGTTTGAGGGAGAGTATTTGCCGTCCGGATTCTTGAGGGTGATCTCGCAGGTCCCCGCCGTGGCTCTCTCAAGCTCTGCGTCGCGACCTCGACTCCACGATAGCCTCATAACGTCATCTGTGATATTGTCATCGCCACTTGGGGCCCCGAATATGATCGGGAAATCATACGTGAAGCCCTCAAAAGAGCCGTCATTATCCCAATCTATGCCGACGATATACTCAGGCCAACTCATTCGTTACCTCGACAGGGCATAACCGCCCCTTGATTTCCGTTGCAGTTCGGCCCCGATAATGTCTGCCAGTTTCCGCGCGTCCGACTCGCCACCAAGGAACATTGGACCTTGGAGGACAACGGTTACACCGCCGCCGACTCCGGCCGGAGTGACTCTCTCCCCCCCATGTACAACTGCCACTTGGGGAGCCCCGATTGGCCCCGGTACGATGCCGCCGTTGGCGTATCCTGGGAGTGTTATTGGTTGATTCTGCCCCGGGACTGTTATCCCCGCATTGGCCTGGGCCGCCGCCGCTATCGCCTCCTGTGCTGCCTGTTTCATGGCCGCTAAGGAGTCGATACTTTCGATGGTCGCGGTCTTGAGTTCGTTCATCTTATCCAGGAGGTCATCAATTGCGGTCTTCTGGTTATCCACCATCGTTTGCCAGACTTCAACCGCCTTATCCGCAGCCTCTTGGATATCGAGGGCGTTCTGAAGGGATATACCGGTTTCTTCCAATTTGGCCTGAAGTTCAGGGAGTGCGCTGTCCTTCAGAGCGTCAAGCCCCGCTTTCAGTGTTTCAAACGCTACCTCCCCATAGCGCCCGATTCCCTCTATCCTATCTGCTGAGTCATCCAGTGCCCGGATAAGAGGATCGAATTCGATATCACGCATCAACTCCAATTGTTTGATGCTGTCCTCTAGGGCCTGCCGTTGTGTCTCGTATGCCTCCCCAGAGATCCCACCCGTCAACGCCGACAGGTCAAGCTCTTTCAATTGCTGATTGAGGTCAAATATCTGGTCCTCATATTCAGCCATGCCCTCAAGATTGGGACTCCTGGCCAACCCGAGAATCTCATTTACCCCTGATATCTCATCGCTCAATCGCCTGTATTCAGCCTGCCATTGCCGCACCGACTCTTTGGCTTCATCCTGATATCGGATAGCATCAGACAGTGCGCCTTCGTATTCTGCGAGCTTCTTTGCCGCATCATCTAAGGCTACAGTCAATTCGCCAGTGATTGAGGATCTGATATCACCGATTGCCGCCGAGAATGCTTCCCCAGTCGTTCCCGCTGTGGCCGCCATCTCTTCCCATTTCTCCCGCCAGTCATCGGACCCGATCTCAGCCTCCGAAAACAACCCTGCAAGTTCATCAGCTGTTTTCCCGGTCATGAGAGAGATAACAGATAACGCCTCTTCGCCAGAAATCCCGAACGAGTCCCAGATTTTGGCCCCTTGGCTAATAGAGGTTAAATACTTGGTCCATTCCTCGTTAGCCGTAGCAATAGCGGCCTTTGATTTTTGTTGAGCCTCATATAATGCTTTGGTTGCCGCCTTCTGTGCAGCAACTCTCTGCTGATACTCTTCACTGGATAACGACGCACCCGATATCGTCCATTCAGAACCAGAGGCCTTTAGCCGGTCGGTCAACTGCAACATTTCCTTATTGACCTCTTGCACCCCAAAGAGCAACTTAGGCAGAGAACTATGGGTAAACGCATTTATGGCCGCTGCTCCGACTCCTATACCAGCCGCAATACCGGCTCCCCAAAGCCCCGCCTTGCCCATAACAGTCAGAGCACTTGCGCCTTTTGCCGCTGACTCTGCACCTACAATGGACGCAGCTAATGTTTTGAGCCCAGCAGAGGCCATCGCCAGTCCCTTAATGAGCGATGGCAGCATAATCAATAGCGGCCCGATAGCCGTTGCCAATATCCCCACTGCGCTACCTGCAATTGTTATCGCCCCTGCAAGTTCCTTGTTGTCCTCTGCCCATGCAGAGAACTTCCCGATAACATCAGCCAATGCGCCCACCACTTTCGCCACAATTGGGAGTAGAGCTGTTCCGAGCGTCGCTGCCGTATCAGATATTTGAGCCTTGAGTTGTTGGAATCTCTCCGCTGTGGTGAGAGTAGCCAGGGCAGTTCTGTCAATGGAGGTTTCCCCCTGCTTGAGCACGGCATTCAACAGGGCCTGCTGTTTATCAGCTTCGGTCAGTTGATTGGTCGCTTTCCCTACAGCCTTCGCGTAGTCTTGATTGGCTTCCGTGAGGTCAACGATTATTCCGAGGTTATCGAGGATCAGAGGGGAACCGCGACCGATGCCGGTCACGATATCGTTAAAGGCTTGGGTAGCAGTGGAGCCCATAGCGCGAGACCGATCACGCGCAATCTCCATAAGCTTTGTAAATTGGGTCGTATTCTTGGCTACGCCCAGCACCATTGCCCGGTTAGCGGCCAGCATCAAATCGTTGGCAGAGATAGTCCCCTTAGAGGATTCTTTGAGGGCCTTCAGGATATCATCTGCTGACTCCCCGTTTGCTTTAGCCAGCCGCTGAAACGCCCCTTTGGTCTGCTCGACTTCTGCCGCCGCCTTGACGGCCAACCCAGCCGCCGCCGTCACAGACGCGCCAAAGGCAGTCATTGCCATACCTATCTGCCTGTGATTCCGCATGACCACGCCAGCTAAAGAGTCGGTCTCTTTTTTGAGGGCCTTGATCTTGGCTGTGGCTTGGTCCTCGGCTGTTAGCAAGACTCTGAGAGTGCTCGAACTCGCCATTAACTCATCACCAACTCGGTCCAAATTTTGGTCATCTCCGGGGTGAACTTGGTCACATCCTCGTTGTGTTGTGCCTTGGCCGCCTTGGCTAAACGTGCCTCAAGCACACCAAACACCAATGTGGGGTTCTGTCTCAATGCTTCCCTTGGAGTGCATCCGAACGACCGACATATCACATCAACGAGGCTTTCTGGGGTTTGCCCTTTGCCATCTATCAGTTCGTCAGCAAGGGCCTTTATGCGTTTTTTCTCTGTCCAGGTGTCTCGCCCTGCACGGCGGTAATCAGGTAGAGCAGCTCGTCTTCCGTGAGGGCTTTAATTACGTCCGGGCTCTTATATGGCTGGGGTAACGGGCCACCGCCCAT
>JAQTTS010000154.1 GCA_028710655.1 Dehalococcoidales bacterium | reverse complement strand
GGCAACCGGTACGAACTCACGAGGGGTGAAAAACGACAGCACTATTACAGTAACATAGCTGATGGTCAGGAGGTACTTCATGGGGAAACCACGGATAATACGAAGCATGGACATAGATACAAAAAAGCCCACACCGATAGCGATGACATAGATGAGAAGGTTATCCGAAATAGCCCCCTGCGAAACAACACCGATTTGCTTGGTCAGAACCATTACGTCCGGCTCAGCCACCGTAGCGGTGAAACCAACCAGAAAGGCGATACCGATCACCAGCGATAGAGACCCCCGCTTGGGAAGCTCGTTACCCACGGCTTCTCCAACGGGTAGAATACCGATATCAATCCCTACCAAAAAGAGAATCATCCCGCCGATAACCATGGCGACGCCGCCCAGGAATTGATAAAGAGTATGCAAGGGCATCTGCAGAGGAGTAAACTGAAAGGCTACAATTACCAGCACCAGGGGAAGTATAGCTTTGATAACTTCAAGGGATTTTGTCTTGATTGCGCCTGGCATCTCTTAACCGCCTTAGACCAAACGGCCCAGCAAGTTCTTGCTAGGATAGCCGGATAATTAGCTGGGGATATCAGGTAATGCGCCACCTTGCTGTATAGCCTCATATTACAGGTTTTTCATAATTCAATCAATAGATGACCACCCTATCCAGGTTCACAGGTGCCTGCTCCTGCAAAACCGCTCCAGCCTCCAACTGGATCGCCTCATTAGCTCGTCCCGACCTTCCGCCGATTTATTTTGCAGCAAACTTTCTATTGACAAGCGGCAAAACCGGGTATATATTAAGTGTCAAAACTAAACGGGAGGTAATAGTAGATGGATATGACGTTACCATTCATTGGAGCAGTGTCCGTCCCATACTTCATACTTGCCATTATTGCTATTGTCTTCGGAATCATCATGCTTGTTAAGCCGCAAATAGTTGCCTACCTGGTTGGCATATACCTTATCATATGGGGGTTGCTCTACTTCATAAAATGTTGAAATCAGCAGACTTCTAGAATCAGAAGGATCTAATCATTAATCGGCAAGAAACCACAGGAAGGATGTAGTTATGGGCATCAAGAAAATGGTTATGGGATCGATTATTTCGAGGATCTTTGGGGTGATAGGTTGCTGCTTAATTGCCGGTGGGGTGGGGGCTGGAATTTCAGTTCTTATCGCTGTGGGGGTAGTCCTTTTCGGCATAGCCCTTTTCATCTTCAGATGAAAAGGCATGAGCAGCCCCGTAGCCCGAGCTACCTGCTTTGTTAGTACTGGTGGCCTGTAAAGTGGATTCAGACTACCAGTAGTGGTAGGTGGTATATTCCGCCACAGATCATTGGCTGGATCCGGTACTTTCGTAGCCGTTCGTCTATACTTATATTATGCGTATACATATAATACGCCATTCCACCACACAGGTTAGGCTTCCCGGCATCGAGCTTAGCACACTAAAACCGCTTTTTACCAAAATCCGAAATAATCCGGGAAGCGGTATTACTGCCGACGAAGGCTAATCCGACCTGATGTCAGATTGACAGACTCTCGACTTGGGGCTTAACATCTAAATACAGCCACCAACTTCAGCGAAGCCAGGTATGTCATGACGGATACGGTTACACCCTTTAAGGTACTTTTCGCAGCGACCGAGGCCAGCCCTCTGGTCAAGATAGGCGGACTCGGCGACGTGGCCGGATCATTGCCGAGAGTCCTGAGATTGAACGGGCACGACGTTCGGCTGGTGATGCCTCGATACGGCAGTATCAATCTGGAAGGTTACCAGAATACTGCAATCGGTAGCTTCAGTATAAGGTTCATGGGCAGGGAAGAAGAGGTCTCTATTACCGAGGTATTACTTAAACACGGGACACCTGTTTACCTGCTGGGTAACAGCAGGTATTTTGACCGGGCGTCCGTGTACGGCGATGGTGATGATACGGAGCGTTTTCTATTGTTCTCGATGGCAGTTCTGGAGACGCCCAGGATACTGAACTGGCTGCCGGATATCTTCCACTGTCATGACTGGCATACTGGAGTAGTGCCGGCCATGTTGAGCGGGTCACTGCGCAACGACCCTCTTTATTCTTCCTGTGCTTCCGTATTCACCATTCATAACCTGGGTTACCAGGGGTGGTTCGATGAACATTTCGCCCGGAGCGCCAATCTTTACGACTACCTACCGCCTGAAGGTAATCCCATGCGTGAAAAGGCCTACAGCATGCTGGCTCTTGGCATATATCACAGCGATATTATCTCCACTGTCAGCGAAACCTACGCCAGAGAGATTTTAACCCCTGACTACGGCATGGGGCTAGACCCGCTGTTGCAGCACCGCAGGGATAGTCTTTTCGGCATATTGAACGGCCTGGATTACGGCCAATTCAACCCGGCCAAGGACCCTGCGATAGAAGCACATTACACCGGCTACCTTCCAGACCGGAGAGTGAACAACAAGATCGCATTGCTGGACAGGGCGGGGCTACCAGCCAGAGGAGATGTGCCATTAGTAGGCATGGTGGGCAGAATCGTTTGGCAGAAAGGCTTCGATATTGCCCTAGAGGCCATTAGAAATTCATTAGCCGAACTCAATGTTTATTTTGTCTTGCAGGGCACCGGGGAACGGGGTTACGAAGACCAACTGCGGTCGCTGGAAGCAGAGTACCCCGGTAAATCCCATATGTTCCTTACCCTTGACTTCTCCCTAGCCAACCTTGTCTTTGCCGGTTGTGACATCTTTCCCGCCCCTTCCCGTTACGAACCCTGCGGCCTGGCTGTTCCTATCGCCATGCGTTACGGAGCTGTTCCTATCGTAAGACATACCGGCGGCCTTACCGAAATAGTGACAGATTGCTCGCCGGACTTATCGCAGGGACTCGGCTTTGCTTTTCGAGACTATGATACCAACTCACTCCTGACCGCGATACGACGGGGGCTCGACGCCTTCCGGAATAAGGAAAAATGGCATAGTCTGATAACCCGCGTTATGAAAGCCGACTTCTCATGGGAACACTCCGCACCCAAATACGAGAAACTGTACGAACTGGCCAAGCAACGCAGACTGCGGGCAATCCGGTCGAATTAGAAGCAGTCCGCCGTTTACTCAAGTTCTGACCATTATGCATACCGCTCTTTCGGCCCTTGTTGCCACACGTTTATCCTGATCACTTTTCTACACACCCGATCGTCAAGATTTAACCATCGAACAAACTGGTCTAGTCCTGCCCCGATAGAGTATAATTCTAACAATATACTCACGTTAAACAAAGGAGAAGTTCCACATGACTACGGCCAAACTACCGGAACGAATCAGCAGGCTTGATGAACTTGCCAGCAACCTGTGGTGGAGTTGGCACGAGCCAGCACGCAAATTATTCCGTATTCTGGATTACTACCGCTGGAAACTCAGCGGTCACAACCCAATACAACAAATCAACGAAATGTCACCGGGTGCCCTGCAGGCAGTGGCTAACAATACCGATTTTGTTGCTCTGTATGATTCGGTACTGAAGACTTTCGATGCGGATATGGCATATTCGACTCACTGGTTCGCCACCACCCATCCCGAATGGCATAACGGACCCGTTGCCTACTTTTCCATGGAGTTCGCCGTACATAATTCGCTCCCTATTTATGCCGGTGGTCTGGGAGTACTGGCCGGTGATATCTGCAAAGAAGCCAGTGACCTTGGCCTGCCTTTAGCAGCGATCGGGTTCATGTACCCTCAGGGGTATTTCCTTCAGCGATTCTGTCTTGATCCTAACAGCTGCCAGACAGAGATCTACCAGAATCTCAACTTTGATGAAGCACCTATCAGCCGGGTGCTTTCTCCAGATGGCAACCCATCACTGGCTGAAGTTAAGCTGGGTGATATTACCGTCGCCGTTGGGGTTTGGCAGGTACGGGTAGGACGCACCAATATCTATTTACTTGACACCAATCTTACGGAAACGCCGGAGCAATATCGGGAACTCTCCTCACGGCTTTATGTTGCCGACGGTAACTTACGTCTGAAACAGGAGATCGTACTTGGTATCGGCGGGGTACGTGTCCTCCGTAAGCTGGGTATCAACCCAGCTGTCTGGCATGCCAACGAAGGGCACGCCGCTCTGATGATGTTAGAGCGCACCCGTGAAGAGATGACAAAAGGGGCCTCTTTTGATGATGCCGTAAACAGGGTGCGGGCAACCACTGTCTTTACCACCCATACGCCCGTACCGGCCGGTCACGATACCTTCCCGGTAGAATGGGTGGAGAAATACCTGAAAGGATACCTGGAAAATACGGGTATTGATCGGAGAACCTTCTTACGGATGGGACAGCGCGATGAATCGGCATATCAACCCTTCGATATGACAGCATTCGCGCTACGGATGGCTAACCAGCGCTGCGGCGTAAGCCAGCTTCACGGCGAGGTCACCCGGCGGATGTGGCAGGTGCTCTGGCCACAGGTCCCCGAAGAGCAGGTACCCATATCACACATCACCAACGGGATACATGTAGCAACATGGGTTGCGCCGGAAATAAAATCCCTGTACGAAAAGTACCTGGGATTGGAATGGATGGAGGAACAGGACGATGCCAGATTATGGGAACGCATCTCCGATATCCCGGATGGTGAATTCTGGGCAGTCCGTCTGTATCTAAAGCGTAAAATGTTGCGTGCTATCCAGCGACGTATACGAAGTCGATGGTTGAAAGATGATGTGCCCTGGAAACAAATCATGGCTCTGGGGGCACTACTTGATTCCGAAGTGTTGACCATTGGCTTTGCCCGCCGTTTCACGGAATACAAACGGCCAGCATTGGTCTTCCGGGACATTGAACGGTTAAAACGCCTGATCAACAACAGACTTTATCCCGTTCAGATTGTGTTCGCCGGAAAATCCCACCCGGCTGATCTACCGTCCAAGCGCCTCCTGCATCAGGTTTATACTATAGCCACGGAAAGAGATTTTGAGGGTCGAATTGCTTTTGTGGAAGACTATGATATGCACATGGCCCACTATCTGGTACAGGGAGTAGATGTTTGGCTGAATACTCCACGCCGGTTGCGTGAGGCCTCCGGTACCAGCGGAATGAAGGCGGCATTGAACGGAGTGCTTAATCTGAGCGTTGCTGATGGCTGGTGGCACGAGGGGTACAACGGATCCAACGGGTGGGTGCTCGGCGACAAAACGGCAAGACTAGGTCCGGATGAGGAAGATGCCATGGATGCCGAGGCATTCTATCATCTCATGGAAACAGAAATCGTACCTCTCTACTACTCCCGTGATTCTAAAGGCATCCCCAGGGGCTGGATACATCTGGTTAAGAAGTCAGTTAGCTCTACCGTACCCGTCTTCTGCACCCGGCGGATGGTCAAGGAATATGCCGACCGAATGTATAAGCCAGCCTTTCTATCACTGGTAAACACAAAACCACGTTAGCACCAGCTAGCATGATGTTCAGTCTCTCAGCAGTATTCCAAACTGGACCGGTATCCATGATTTAGGGCTAAGTTAATCTCACTGCTGAAGAAAACTACCCACCGGTTTCGACGATAAATATACCCAGGTCGTCAATCTAGCTAACCCTTATCGAGAGCTGCTGCCCGATAGAGAT
>JAQTTS010000153.1 GCA_028710655.1 Dehalococcoidales bacterium | reverse complement strand
ATTCCTGGCCGATAGACCTCCTTTGACCGCGGCATCGGTGAAATAGGCCATCGAATTCCGGAAGAAGAACACCGGCCCTCTCCTGGGCGGCGAGGGAGCGATCCCCATCAGGCCGCCGTTGCAGCGGTTCTGATAGACACGCAGGTTCTTGCACGCGCCCTCAAGCTCCATCGAGTCATCGTTATAGTTCTGGATGTCGTTATCGTAGATATCGGCATCGTTCTGGTAGTTCGGGTTGTCCAGGTTCGCACTGGAACTATAGGCAGTGTACATGAAGCCTTCCCAGAGGCCGTTAATGCGGTTATGGCGAAAGACATTTCTCCTGCCGGAGACGGTATCGAAATAGGCTGCCGCACCCTCCCCGGTGAGGCCCTTGTCCCAGGGCCAGAGCGCCTGGTCAGCACCGACGTTATGGCAGTAGTTGTACTCAAAAGTCCAGTCCCCACAGGCATCAAAGGCCCTGATCGGGGAGCACATGTTCACAAACTCGTTATGGTCTACCCAGATATTGTTTGAGTCATAACACCTGACCAGCTCCCAGGAAGAGCGAAACTTGAGGCCGCTTATCCGCAGATAGTTGACATTTGACCAGTCCCAGGTGCGCTCGTAGAAGCAGGGGACGTTAATTTCCTTGCCGTTCGGGTTCTCATCATTAGGCAGGATAATGTAGATCATGCCGGCTTCCGTGGCGTAGTAACCGCCGTTGGCAATACCGGCGCTGAGGGCATTTAGCTCGGCCAGAGAGGTATACGGAAACAGCATCCTTTCGCCGAGCGCCGGGTGGAACATTGCTCTGTCACCGGAATGCTGCCATATCCTGGAATAGGTCGAGTGTCTTGTCCAGGTTGCTGTTCCGTTGTGCATATCGGCATAGACAAAATCCAGCGTGGCCGTGTAGCCGGGCCAGACGGTCAGGTGAGTCCAGCTTGACGGTGTACCAGAGGGTGGTTGGGGCGGTCTGCCGTCGGCAGGCGTCGCCACCGTGTTATGATAACCCCTGATATAGAGCTTCCCACCGGAGGGTAGATTAGCCAGGGCATAGTTGAAGGTCCGCCAGGGGGCAGATTCGCTCCCCTGATTACCGTCGCTTCCGTCATTCGAGAGATACCTCAGTATCCCATTGGTAGACTCAGGCGGGGTGTTATTTTTGGTTCTAACCGTACCCCCGACGACCTGGCCATCAACGGTCATCCGTACATCGTAATCGGTATTATCCTGGACACGGATAACCGATGTGCGGCACTCCAGGCTGGCGGTGTCAAGTAAGACCAGGTTTCTTATTGTGCCGTCCGGATATCGTATCCTTGGCCCGGGCCGCCAGGAAAGCTCACCGGCGGGCCGCCACTCCATACTTGCAGATGTCGGAGCGGTGCCTGAGTATTTGGTAACCACTCCGATATTCTCAAAGGTTGGCGTAAGCTCTATTGACGTTGGGGTTGCCATTCTATACCCTACCTCCCGGCTGCCATTACTCTGGCAGCGACATTAGATGGCCTTACCACTGAAGCTCCTGTAAACGTGGCATAGAGTGAAAATCTGTGCGCTGCCCAGGCGGTCTCATTCCACGGGTCATTCAGAGCATCAGCCCAACCCACAACCCCATGATAGGCACTCGTACTGGCGTTATCGTGCCGCACATCCAGGCCATCACACCGGTGGACAACATAATAGTTAATAACATCAACCACGCCACCGCTCTCTATGTTCTGGTCATTCCAACCCGTGGTGCTCTCTGGAAAGTGGGTCGATATAGTTTTGCCCTGACGAGACCTATCCGAATCCTTGTAATAACCAAGTACATAGGCCGGGTGTACACCCACCCCCGTTGAGCCATAGAGAGACATCTTGGAACAGACGCCAGCAGTAGCACTGGCAGCTAAAGACCCTCGAATATAGTCTGTATTGGCAAAGAGCGTGGTGCCGCCAACCCCCGTCCAGCCAAAGGTATCCCCTTTCGGGGAAAGCGTCATTGGGTAGGGTTTGGTATTGAGCCACACCTGGTCGATAACAATTCTGACCAGGTTGCCCGAGGCTAACTCTAAATTCGCCCATGTCCAGGAGTTATCGGCAGCCACCACCCGGGGACGGTACTGATGGACTGCTTTGCCGGTAGTGATTCCCTTCGCAACATCATCCGTGGAGACGATGCCGCCCTTGGTGGGGTGATACCACGCGATAGAGTTGGTTACCCAGTCCGGTCTTCTGTTTCCCTCCGCGACTTCTATAGACGTGAGTTCTGGCTGAAAAAATGGAATTAGGCTAGCGGCATCATAGCCAAACTGGAGTTTATTGGTAGACGGCTTTTTCTTGAGAATTAAAAACCAGTCGAGGCCACCGTGTTCGTTGTACTCCTTGTCTATGACTGTCGGCACAGGCTGAAACGACAGGGCATCGCTTTCCGCCAGAACGGAATTGATACCAAATGGCCTGTGGGTAAATTCACCGGCTATCTGGGGGATAAGTTCAAGCTTTGAGCCACCACGAAAACAGGAAAGAGATAGCCGGGGTTGAAATCCCCCTGGCTTTCCCTGGCCAAAGAGCACTTCCTCGCCGGATGTATGCTCCAGGTTATAGAGATTAACCCCCAGTGAAGTAGCCATATATTACACACATCTATATTGAGTACCAAATTTCCAGAATAATCTGGACATCGTTGAAATTAAGATTGGCAAGGTCAGCCACACCTTCATCCCATTGAAACTCGTAGCCATCATTGCCGGTCACCACTGCCGACACGTCTATCTGGCCAACGACTATGCCGCCACCCCCTAGGGAAGTGGCGGCAGTACCGAACTGGTCATCTAGAAGATTAATACAGTCAGTCCAGGCCCCGGGCGTATCAACCCGGATTTGGATATCCTGTGCCCCGTTTAGTTTGTTGGCTCCCGCGTTGGTATTCTCACGGGAAGTCCAGATGAAACTCGCGATGGCCCGGGTAACCGTTGCTCCTGCGGGGAGTCCGGCAACGGTGATAGTGGGCAATGCTTTATCGCCGGCCACATTGGTGAGCGATACTTCCTCCCGGCAAGGTGAGGCGAATTTTAACCACCCACGCTGTCGGTCACGGCTCACCATCAGGTTTTGAAGTCTGCTTTGTGTCTTTATATCAACTAGCATGTCTACCTCGCTATATCTTCCATCCAGGAGCGAACAATGCCGAGTCTGATAGTTGCTGCGCCCAGTCCCCCGGTCGGAGCGTAGAAATTCAAGTACATGGGTAAATCGGGCAAGTTGACCACATGAGTGGCCAGCACAACTTCGTTCAATGAAAAGACGACACTGTTGAGTGAAACCTCTATCCTGAATTTATTGGTCAGGAGTAGATTTTCGCCAAACCCGGTATTTACCGTCTCGGCTCCACCAGCATCAGAAATCGTCTGGAGGTCATTGATAAGATTGACAAGACCAAATCCGATGATATTGTTACTGGCTCTTGTATCACCCGCAGCCGTGGTCAGTCCGAGGAAAAAGTTGGTATTATCGAAAAACGGGGACATAAGGAAGTGAGCCTCGAACTCAAGAACGAACCGTCTCAGAATCTTGTTAGTTGCGTAAAGAGTGGGGTCTACCACCCATCTCTGGTTAGACCTGATTCGTGCGTTCTCATTGGCATTGGGGGCAGCATAGGCCATGAGATTTTCGCCTATTGCACCCCTGGCCCACGCAGCTCCGGTAGCCGGGTTGGTCACTGTCCAGACTGCGGCATCGATACCAGCTTCATCCTGCCATCCCTCATAGAGCGATGGCAGGGGCCTGTTTGACATAAGGCCCATGTTCAGGATGGCTTTGAGATAACGAATTACATCGCTGGTATTATTCGGGGTGTAATTTGGTGTCGAGGCCTTATTCCCGATTACATCGATGGCAAGAGCGTTCAGCACCGCATCCGCAGCGGGAACATTCAGGGATAACAGCAGAGACCGTGCCATCGCGGGATTGAGAATCAGGATTTCATCTCCAACCCCAACGGCGGCGGTAAAAGCAGCCGTGGTGAATACCCCGGTCGCGGTGACGTATCCCGTTATTGGCTGAAGCTCACCCTGGGGAGCAGCTCCGGCACCACCGGCATCCCTGAACACGAAGGCATAGAACGGGTTTGTCGCTCCATTGAATTTTCCGGCCCCAAGTCCGGCCAGGGTCGGGATGGTGAACTGGTTAGCACCTGGTACAGCGGTCACCACGCCGTAGTAGGTAGCACCCTGGCTTGATGAATCGAATACACGAAGTATCCCGTTGGCATCAACACCAACCTTAACCCACTGATTATTGGTATAGTCCCAGGCCGACAGAAGTGATTGTACCATTACCCCTCTCCTTCCGGGTCACCGGGCGGGTCATTAACCTGCAAGATGCCGCTGCTATCAACGGCTATCTTGACCCATCGCTGGTTGGTATAGTCCCACCCCCACATTGCGTCGCTCTCAGGTCTATCCATTTGATGGCTCATCCTGTGTAACAATGATGTCGTCAAGCAGCCAGTACGGACCGCTAACAGCGCTTAACTGGTTGGCACGGCAGACTACTGATAGCCTACCGATTGGGTTATCAGGCGGTAATGACGGGGAAATTAACCGTAAATCATGGCTGGAAATGTTATGCGTGACGCCATCGAGAAGCAACCTGAGATAGTTCAGGTTAACCAGGTCAAAGACTATCTTGGCGGTACGCCATTCCTGGTTGCCAAAAACACTACCCGGTTCAGTCAGATAGATTTGGTAGGCTCATGTGGTATCCATGATAGACCAGGAATAAGTAATTTGGTTATACTTCACACCGGCAACAATGTCATCGGGTAGGGTCGGGGCTGGGTAACGAGTATAAGTAACGACTATCTCAAGGTCTGACAAAGTAGCTGAAATGTCTTTGGCAAAACTCCACTCGACACCGATTTTACTGGGATTTGACACCGAGAACGTTTTAAGGATTTGAGTAAAATTACCGATGGCGTTGCCCATCACAAGCTGCAGGCATTGAGCACCGCTCCTGGCGCTCAGAGAGCTATGGCGGACAGCTGCCCCAGCACCAACGGTACCGTTAGAATCCCACTTGATTATCGGGTCTTCAAAGTCATCTAAACCGATGACATTACCGCGCCGGTCAAATGTGTTGATGCTTCCTATTCTGGCGGCCAGCTCCGCCAGGTCGCTCAGCGAGTAGGTGATTCCAGCAGGAGATTGTCCCAGCGGTTTCGGCGCCGAATAGTCGGGTAGTCCTACCCCGGTTGGTGTAACAGCAAATGTGTCGGCCATCTTACGCTCCCACGATTACTACGGTAACCGAGACGGTATGAGGATTAACAGCATCCCGGTTCCTGACCACCATCCACAATTCCTCACCCAAGAAGACAGGCTCATTGCAGGAAAGGATCGGGGTTGCTCCATCCAGGGCCATATAGGTATCTGTCTTTGCGGGCATTACCCAGGTGTTCTTGTGACCAAAGGCAATGTCCACAAGCGCGTTACACCCGGTCGGCCAGTGCGGGATGATCTGTATAATTGTGCCGGCTATCGGGGCCACATCGCGAGTCTTAATGCCCTGTGCGGGGGTTACGGTCGCACGGAGGGTAACATCCCTGGTTACCTGATTTGGTGGAGTCATGTTTCACCGCCTAAAT
>JAQTTS010000152.1 GCA_028710655.1 Dehalococcoidales bacterium | reverse complement strand
GGCCACCATTACCGAGATCGAGCCCGGTACACCAATCGTGGCGCCCGCACCCAGGGTGCAGCAGGTACAGGGAAAGACGTATGTGATCGACGAAAGCGGGGAACAAATCCAGGAGGCTGAACCGGGCCGGCCAATCGTGATCGTGAAAAAGGAGAAGGCCCCTCCACCCTCGGAGGCTCCGTCGCGTTCGCAGAAGGTTATCCTCTACGACCGTGATACCGGCGAGCGCCAGGAAGTTGACCCCGGCCAGCCGGTGATCATTATGCCGAGGGTGCAGGCGCAACAGGCGAATCAGCCCGTCATCCAGATGAAAGACAAGGACGGCAACGACATGAAGTTCGACCTGGCAACGTTCTTTCAGCTGGAGGACCACAAGCAGGCCATGGAACAGAAAAGGGAAAAACACGATATGCAGATCGGCATGATGAAGGAAATCAAGGGCCTGATGTCAAAAGGCATCAAGGCCTTCAGCCGCATGTCCGGGGAAGAGCCTGAAATGACCGATGATGACATACACGAAGCAGTATCCGGCAGCGGCAACCCGGAGGCAGGGCTATGAGCCTGAAAGATGAACTCAAAGCTTTCACAAAGAAGGGTACCCGATTCGCCAATGTGGCCATGTTCGAAATGTTCCTGGAAACCAACTATCCTGCTTTCATCAGAATCATAAAGGAATCTATATCAAGCATCTCACCAGACGATATCAAGAGGATGATCCGTGACGACGAGTACCCGGAGATGCCACTGCAAACATACAAGACACTTCAGGGATATGCGGAGTATGTCAACCGTATCGATGTGAAACGGCTCTGGAAGGCCATTACCCTGGCCCGGCCTGACCTGGCCGATGCCATTGACCAGGCTAACGGGTATCACTGGTTTGTCAGGTTCCGGCAGCGTCTGCTGCAGGGTATCGCGGCCGGGCACCCGATCGCTAACCGGATTGGAGAGTCCTCTGTAGGCATGGTCGGAGTCACCTGCGATAAGTGCCACAAGACGACGGTCATGAAAATAACCGAGGCATCCAAACTGACGGCCTGCCCGTTCTGCGGCGCAAGCGCCAGTGATCCCCCGTCGCCGGAAACAGAGTCCAGGGCCGAGTATTGACAATGGCAAGTTACTAGGCATATATTACTGTTCAGAGAAGGGACGAACCTGACCGGTTTGTCCCTTTCCTTATTACCCCTGCTTAAGGAGGCCAGCCATGGCGCTTCACAAGAACCAGTTCAATGATTTCGAGATAATCGCTGCTTATTACGGGGTCACTCCCGAAGAAGCCAAAATTCTCATCGAGGCCTACGGGATGGACCAGCTGCTTGGCAAACAAAGAAGCACATCAGGTCGGTCTGTTTCTGGCTCCGTTGTCGGTACCACGATTGAAGACCTGACCGCTGCCCTGGATGCCGTGGAAAGCTCTCTGGCCATCGGCCAGTCGGCCAGGCTGGAGATGTGTACCGAGCAGATGCCTTCCGATGCTGACCTGGCGCAGCTCTATCTTGACCTGGTAAATGCCGGCTTTCACGTTTCCTACCCGGTGGCAAGCATGGCCAGCGGGATACCGACCACGAGTATAGCACTCCGGAAAGGCTCTCCCGAGTGGGTGGCCCTCGTACCGATACTGCCGACTCTCTTTGTTATCGGGCTGATAGCGTTCGGGATCACCCAGATCTCCAATATCAGCTCGGCCATCTTCCCGATCGTGCTCACCCTCGTACTGGGCGTCGTCGCGTTAGCCGTTATTACGACTAGCCGCCGTCCCAAACTCCTGGGAGCTAACGCTATGCAGGGTTTCCTCCCGAGTACCATCCCGAATTTTCTGCCGCAGGTCGAGTACCGTGTGAAGCTACAGGAACTCTGGAAGAAGGCCTGCGAGTGGGATAAGATCCCTCCTGACTCCAAGTTTGTCACGTTTTCTGTCGATAACCCGTACATGAAAGAATATAACGAGGTAATGGGCAAGTACTTGAGATTCCAGGAGGTAGCGCGCGGGAAATTCTCCCCTGATACGGCCACAAAGCTAAAGTACGTTCGAGTGAAAAACACCGGCGCCATCATTGAAAAGGAGTCCTGGGAAAGGGAGAAACAGGGGTATATCATGAGGGGTGAGGTACCCCCGGAGGTAGAGTATCTGCCGGCTACCGAACCTGATGTCGGTGAGCCTCTTCCACCTGAGTACCGCCACCTGGCCGGCTGGTTTCAAGAGCCGGTACCGGAGTTCTGGCCTGCGGTTGAGGCCGTGGAGGGAGGGAGTAAGGTAGATACCCTTCTCAAACAGCTCCAGGCCGGGGTCGATGCCATCCAGAAAAGTGATAATTTCCGCCAGTTCCTGACAGCCATGGCCAAGTTCCACGACTACAGCATGGGTAACATCATATTAATAATGTTCCAGAAGCCGAACGCCACCCATGTCGCAGGGTTCAATACCTGGAAGGACCTTGGCCGGTTCGTCAAGAAGGGCGAGAAGGGTATCGCGATTCTCGCTCCTGTTATGCCATCCAGGCCCAAATGCCCGAAGTGTGGCGGGAAAGTACCCGGGGACGCTGAGTACTGTCCCAAATGCGGACAGAGTGTGGCTGACCTGGAGCAGGGAAAGAGGCCGGTCTACTTCAAAGTGGTTTACGTCTTCGATATCAGCCAGACCGAGGGGAAGGACCTCCCGGACGTTGCGGTACCCGTTCTGAGTGGTGAGGCCAACGAGGTCCTGTTTAATAACCTAATGGCCATGGCGAGCAGGGAAGGGCTGAACGTGAGCTTTGAGTCCAGGCCAGATATTTCCCCTGAGACCAAGGGGTCCATCACCGGAAAGCTCATATGGATACGGCCGGAAGAGGCCCGGGCACAGCAGCTCAAGACCTTCCTGCACGAGATGTGCCACTACTTCACGGAACACGTCTTCCAGATTCCCAGGCGCGATGCTGAGACTATTGCGGAGAGCGCGTCATTCGCAGTTGCCGCCCACTTCGGCTTCGATACCGGTCTCAGGTCATTCCCGTATGTGGCTCTCTGGTCGCAGGATAAGAAGGTGCTTGAGGCCAACCTGTCTACCATCCGCAAGGTTACCGACCGCATGATACACGAGCTTGCCGGCGAGGAACGGTTGCCTGCTACCACGGCAGAGACAGCCATAGAAAGAGGACTCAAGATGAGCATTGTTGAAGAGGAGACGGCTGAGGCTGCCTACAAAGGCCGCGGCCAGGTCGCGGGTACCCAGGGTGACAGGCAGACGGCTGATCTCTATGAGCACATCGCCCAAGAGGAACATAATCACGCAGACGAATTCAGTGAGAGGCTTGAAGATGTTAGCAAGCTAGATTATGTTCCCGACTCGGCCGAATTCCTGGCCCAGACCATTGATGACAGCGGGTGGCGGGAGAAGATTGACCGGGCCTTCCTGGAAGCGATCGAGAGGGTTAGGAAATGAGCGAATGGGAAAGAGTCTCCCCCTAAACCAGGAGGTCTCCTGATGGAGAATCCAAACAAAAGAGGAAGGCCGGCTCAGAGGTCTCGCTATAATCTAATTGGAGTTTACCCTAGACCAATAACCACAAACGGTGTTCTTGCGAAGAAGCATATCGCCAATTTTCTCCCGCAAGCAGAAAGGGAAGAGTGGATAACCAGGTTTATCAACAAGGAAAACTTCCCAGAGTTCACCGAGTTTATTGAGTCCACGCTACACCAGTGGTCCGCTCTGTTCAAAGTCTCGAGCCCTGAATGGCTCATCGCCGATGGTCCCAATTTCGTTTTTACAAATGATTCCCGGATAGTCTTTCCAAAGATTCTTGCCGCTTTATACATCGTCCAACCAGCAGGTTATGATAATCTGCTTTACTGGATCGCCCATGAGTTCTTTCATTACGTGGCAGAAACGAAGGGACTCAAGTTTAGAAAAAACCCTTACACTAACGACCCTGAGGAGTATTACGCCCTGTTGATGGGAGAATACCTCTCCGGGGTCTCGGCTCAAGAAGGCTTCATCGCACTTCACAATTTGATGAAGCCTGTATGGGACAACGAGATCGGGATACCTCTTCAGGATGCGCTTGATAGCATACCTTCTGAAAGAGAACCACGCCAATCATGGCTTCCAGAGATAGCCCGCATATGCGGCATTGAATATCTACCAGATGTTGAGTTCCTTCCGAAACTGAAGCCCTTTGACTCATACAAGTACGCCCGCTACGTCGTGGTTCGAGCTATTATAGAGAACCAGCCTGAAACCCTTGACAGGCGAATTGGTGAAGAGAACTACCCGTGGCCTCCTGTTACAGAAGGTAAACGGAGAATAAATGTCGTTCACGAACCTAACGGTGACACCGTTACAATAGACACCTCGAGACTCTACCACGCTACTCCAGCACACAATGTGCCCAGTATTATGAAGAGTGGGTTAACCGCAAACAGGCTTTACTTTGCAACTTCAATCGAAGCAGCAAAGATGTTCGCTAAAATGGCCAAGAGGAGATACCATCCAGAAGACGAATGGTCTATTCTTCAGATTGAGTATGAAGATGGATTCCCCTACGACTTAGTGATGGACCTAATTTTCGAGCCCTTTGAAGGATGGTTTTCTGACGTGCCCATTACGATCCCTTCTGACCATATCAAGGTAATCGAAGAGTATAAACCGAAGGCCCTACGGAACGATAATTCAACTGCTAAAAGTCACCCCGGAAGAGTTAGCCGTCCACAATATGGCAAGCAATATTCGCAAGAAGGGGTACTTGAAGATGTCTGGATCGATGCCGGCATAGTCGGGCTTATCGATGACCTCAACCAATCTGGCTATAAGACATTCCAAAGTTGCTCTGGACTTGAGAAAGACCATCCTCTAGGAGAGCTTATCATAGACAATGGCCCTGGGGGCAAAGGATTATCAAGCGGCTACATTAGCTTCCGTAAGAGTGATATTACCAAAGAACAGGTTAATAATATTAAGAATATCGCTCGTGTAGCAGGCATCGAAGTGATGGATGACAGTAAGACATTGGACATTTACTTGCCTCCCAGCTTGGATACCATCAAGTTATGGCTACCAGAACAGCTACAGGGTTACGAGGGTTTTGCAAAAACCGACAAGGAAATTTCACAAAAGTGGGAGACTTTTCGCACTGGCCTCTTAGGGCCTGGCCAACTAGCTGATGGGGCTTCCACCATGACCAAGGAGCCGGAGGTTATCAGGCGCTACCCGACTGGACAGGTGCCGACCACCACGGAAGAGCTGACGGGTGTTCCCATGTCCCCTTTCCCGGTCATCAAGGGCACGGAGGCTCCCCCGAAACCGGGTGCCTGGAAGCAGAAATACCCGCGTATCATGACGATGGAGGAGTACAACACCAGGTGGAAGCCCGAAGGCTGGAAGATCATCTTCATCGGTCCCACGGCTACCTGGCGGCAGGAATGGGGAGAGTGGGAAGCGATCCGCGACCTGGTGCAGAATGCCCTGGATGAAACCGAGGCCTACCAGTATGGCTATGACGAGGAAGGGCTCTGGCTCGCCGACCAGGGCAAGGGTGTGGGATTATCCTCCTTCCTCCTGGGCCCCCCGAAGCTGAAGCCCGACTATGCCCGGGGCAAGTTCGGAGAGGGCATGAAGATTGCCAGCCTGGCCCTCTTACGAAAAGG
>JAQTTS010000151.1 GCA_028710655.1 Dehalococcoidales bacterium | reverse complement strand
TCGGTCAGGGTGGGACAGTATTCTCGGGCCAGTATCTCATATCCAGCAGAAATGATACCGGCAGCTATTTTAGTACCACCCAAATCCACAGCTATGACGGGCGGGCTACAACCATTGGCCTTCATAATCTTGCTACCACTTTATCCCATATCGTACGATTTGTCGAGATTGACTCGATAAGGTATCACCTGCTAAATTTAACCCGTGTCGTATGCGTTTCAATATCTGAAGTCTATTCGGAAGATTCTGGAACGGGTCCCCTTCGGGCTTATTACCGATGTCGACGGGACGATCAGCAAGATAGCCCCTACACCGCAGCGGGCCAGCATCTCTCCGCTGTGCCGACAATACCTCGCGAAACTCTCCGGCCAACTAACACTGGTAGCCGCTATCTCGGGAAGGCCGCTGAACCAGGTCCGGGAAATGGTGGGGGTTGACAGCATGGTCTACGTCGGCAACCATGGCCTGGAGCGCTGGAGAGCGGGCGGAATCGAGTTGAAGGACGGCATCCCCGATTATTCCAAGATAATCAAGTCGGTGATCGAGGAATTAAGCCCGCTGCTTTCCGATGAGGGTATCATCATCGAAGACAAGGGGATAACGGCCACTATTCACTATCGTCTCTCACCCGAACCTGAGCTGGCGGAGAGAAAAATGTTAAAAACACTAAACGGCTCCACCCAGGCCAAAAGTCTCAGAATTACTCGTGGGAAGATGTCTTTCAACCTGCTGCCCCCGATAGAGGCCGACAAAGGCACCGCGACAATGGACCTGATCAAGGAGTACAACCTGAAGGGGGGCATATACCTGGGCGACGACTATACGGACATCGATGCCTTCAGGGCGATGCACGCCGCCTGCCGTGAGCGAAATTTCCAGGGATTTGCCATCGGCATCATCGGTTCGGAGACACCGGAAAACCTGGAGACGGAAGCAGATTTTACCCTGAACGGGGTGGGTGACGTCGAGCTCCTGCTCAAGTGGATTACCGACACCGCTCTTCGATCAAGCTGACCGCATCCTCCAACAGACACAAGAGCCAATGAGTGATATCCTCTTTTTCAATCAACTCTTTTAGCGCCACGGCACGCCTCTTTCTCTCCTCGAGAGGCATCATCAGGGCCTGATAGAGAGCTTCTGTCGTCCCTTCCAGATCAGCCGGTGCTACCGTCAGGGCATAAGCACCTAACTGATCGCAAGCACCAACCGTTTCAGAAAGCACCAGGACGCCGTCCCTGTCGTTGACCGTGGGACCTTCCTTGGCAACCAGATTCATACCATCAATAACGGCATTAACCAGCAGAACGTCATAGAGCCGCATGCCGGCCAGGGCCTGAACATAGTTGTTTTCATAGAAGAAATCAATAGGATACCATTCCTGAGTCGCATACTTGCTGTTTATCGCCTCTATTAACTGGGTGGTCTCCTCCATATACCTCTGATAAAGCCTCAGATGGGTTCGGGTGGGTACCAGAAAGGCGATGAATTTGACCCGCCCCCGAAACTGGGGGTAACGCTCCAGCAGGATATCAAAGGCCTTGAAACCACGAATGATGTTCTTACTGGGTTCGGCCCTATCAACACGAATTATAGTGTGCTCGCCGCAAAGATTCGCCAGCTCCCGCTCATATTCCTGTAACCTGGGAGTGGCAATCAGCTTTCTGATGCCGGCGGTATCGATTGATATCGGGTATACCTTAACCCGGGTGAGGCGACCCTCCGTCTTAACGGTATGCCGGCTATAGTCCACCTCGGACCCGTCAAGGGACGATTCACAGCAATGGAGGAAATTATGAACGTCCCGTGCTGTCTGCAGGCCGACGATATCCGCAGCACATAAACTCCGGAAAATAGCCTGCCGCATATAACCCGGCAACAACTCCCAGTAGCTTACTGAAGGCCAGGGGATATGAGTAAAGTGCTGTATTACCAGATCAGGCATCTGACGCCTCAGGTAGGCGGCAGCCAGATAGAGATGATAGTCGTTAAGTATCACTATCGGCGGTGACTCACTCCTCATCACCTCGTCAATAATCGCCCTGGCGAAGGCCCGGTTCACTTCAACATACCCCTGCTCCCAGGCATCATGCGTAACGATATCGATATTGGGTGTAGTGGGCGAATTCCACATATAGTGCTGCAGGAACCAGAGCAGAGGGTTGCAGATAACGCTGTAGTATTTATGGTAAGTATCTCTGGGGCAGAATACGAAACGGAGATAAAGTCTGTCACCTTTTGCCGGTGCCTTAAAACGCTTACCCTGGGCCTTCTGGGCTATCGCCCTGTCTCCCCGTCCCATGGCACAGGCTATCCAGTCAAGTTCAACATACCGGCCAAGACTGCTAAGCGCAGTAACCACCCCACCGCTGCCGCGACGCGAGCGAAGCTGGCCTTCTTCCGTTAGATAGTACTCGATAGGCCCGCGGTTACTGGCCAGAATTATCCGCCTGCCGGATAACCTCCGGCTGCATAACTCCTTGAGCCGGGCATCTCTATCCTCATGGCCAACTTCCAATCCGGACCCTCCTCACGAGAATGCATAATTCGGAGGCACTGATTCTATATTCCCGGGAAACTAGCCGAACTGTAGCACTCCGATAGCAAGCCTGTCAATAAAATCCGCTTGACAAAGCCCTGAAAAATAGGCAAAATATAAGCACATATGCGCATATACGGTGAAGAAGGATGTATAACCTGATAAGAGAACTAAAAGCACTATCCGATGAAACCAGACTCAGGATATTAAACCTGCTGCTGGAGAGGGAGTGCTGTGTCTGTGAGGTAATGCAAGCACTTAACGTATCCCAGACCCGGGCTTCGCGCAATCTGGGTATCCTGTACGATGCCGGTTTTCTCAAGCTAAGGAAAGACGGACTGTGGTCACTATACTCGATAGACAGAGACGGCATGGCAGAATACTTACCCTACCTGGTTGAAGCGGTGAAGAAGGCGCTTAAGGACAACAGGTCGGTCGCCCAGGACAGGGAGCGTCTGATGAAAGCCGAGCGCGTCGGCCCCGGGTGTGTTCGGCAGCTAAGACGGTAACGCTCTTTTTTTACCTTAAATTAATGCGTTAATGCGCATAAGAGGATATATTAACTGAATGGAAGCCATTGAAATCCTACGCGGCGGACTGAACGGACTGGCAGAATATCTATCTCTGCATGTCATTAGCTGTCTGGTGCCGGCCCTTTTCATCGCGGGAGCCATTTCTGCTTTTGCCTCGCAGGCTGCGATACTCAAGTACTTCGGTCCCCAGGCCAAGAAACCGATAGCCTATTCAGTAGGTGCTGTTTCGGGGGCAATCCTCGCAGTGTGTTCCTGTACGGTACTGCCGCTATTCGGCGGCATCTACAAAAGGGGAGCCGGACTCGGCCCGGCGATAGCCTTCCTATTCTCGGGACCTGCCATCAACATACTGGCCATTGTCTATACCGCCAACATACTGGGCTACCAGTTAGGAATAGCGAGAGCGGTAGCGGCCATCGCCTTTGCCGTTTGTATCGGTCTAATCATGGCCTTTATCTTCAGGAAAGAGGAAGGACAAAAAGCACAGGCCCAGGCCTTTGTCCCAATCGAAGCTGATGCCGACAAAAAGAAACCCTGGCAATATGCCATATTCTTCGGTACTCTTATTGCTATCCTCATCACCGCTGCCTCGAAGTACTGGATACCTTTGGGCATTCTGGGCGGCGTTTTGGGTATCACATTATGGCGCTGGTTTACCGCAGAGGAGATGAAGGCATGGATGCAAGAGACCCTTTACTTCCTGAAGCGCATACTGCCATGGCTGTTAATCGGGGTATTTATCGCCGGGATACTGGGCGTGGTCATCCCGCCGACCGCAATGGCCGCTTATATGGGAGGAAATACCGTCTTGGCCAACTTTATCGCGGCTGCCGGCGGAGCCCTGATGTATATCGCTACCCTCACCGAGGTGCCTATCATCAAAACTTTCCTGGATTTAGGCATGGGCAACGGGCCGGCGCTGGCGCTGCTTCTGGCCGGCCCGGCCCTGTCACTCCCCAGCATGCTCGCCCTCCGGGGCATTATGGGCACCAAGAAAATGCTGGTTTATGTCACCCTGGTGGTAGCAGCCGCCACAATCACCGGGCTGATATACGGGTCAATAGCATAATATCCAAGGAGTAAATATGATAAAGATAAAAATCTTCGGCTCCACTCCGCCGTGTGTTAAATGTAAAGAACTGGAAAGCAGGGCAACGAATGTCGCCGGGAAGTATCCCGGCCAGGTTGAGGTAACCAAGTTCGACGTCTTTTCTGCAGAAGGCGACAAATACGGCATAATGCTAACTCCGGCTATGGTAATAAACGACAGGATTGTCTCGGCAGGAAAGCTTATTCCCGAAGAAGAGATAGAAAAAGCAGTACAAAGGGAACAGGAGGCATGAGCATGAAAGTAAGGATGGAAGTATTCAGCGGGGACCCGCCCTGCCCCGGGTGTGTCGCTATACTGGCGCTGGCCGACGAGTATGCCAAAAAGTATAAGGGCAAGCTGGAGGTCGTTAAGCTGGTCGGGGAAGCAGCGGTAGCTAAATTCGAGGAATACAAACTCGGCTGTGTTCCGGCAATAGTGATTAACGAGAAGATAAGAATCGAGGGCATCTGTCCCAGCCGGACTACCCTCGACAGCGCACTAAGGGAGGGCGGACTATGAACAAGGTGAAAATCGAAGCATTTCTGTCGGTACCGACCTGCTCGGGTGGAATCAGCCTCAGCAGGCTCCTTGAGGAAATCAAAAAAGAGTACGGCAGTCGGGTTGACATCGTCACCCATAAAGGAAGGGATGAGCTGTTCGAGAAGTATAACCTGACCACCGCTCCGGCATTAGTCATCGGCGGTCTGGTCAGGATAATGGGGCTGTGTCCGAGCAAGGAGTCACTAATCTCAGCCCTGAAAGAGGCAGGGTTAGAATAACCTGCCATTGTTAGTTAACGTTACAACTGACGGTTGGGTGAAGAGTAGGGATACCTCGACACTCAATTCAACAGGGAGGACGCATGGAAATCAAGGTTCTGGGTCCGGGGTGCCAGAAGTGTCACGAGCTAGACAAGAGGACGAGAGAAGTCGTCCGGGAACTGGGTATCGATGCCGATGTGGAATATGTCCAGGACATTAAAACGCTGGTCGATTACGCTATCCTGTTCCCTCCCGGCCTGGTGATAAACGGTAATCTGGTAAGTTCCGGAAAGGTGCTTAGTAAGAAAGAGATCGGGGAACTCATTAGTTCTACCGTAAGTCAGGATGAATCGAAAACATAGCAATATAGCCCAGTGCGCTCAAAGTCACATTAAAGACAACCGGGTTGGTTGAGAAAAAAGAGGGGGCCAATGTTAGAGAAAGCTAAATCCGTTCGGATACAACCGCTGGTATTAGCAATAATGTCAATATCCGCCTTACTGCTGGCAAGCTGCACCGCTTCACCCACCATACCTGGTGATGCCAATAGCAATGAGCCTCACTCAAATCTGATAATCAACCTCCTCGGTGCAGAATCCGAAATTCCGGTTAACAGCGGAGGAAAGATATCGTCAGATTCCGAGGTAATTTCTGCAGACGGATCGATAGCTCTTTCGGTAGACAAGGGTACTTCGCTGCTGGATAGCAGCCAGGACCCCGTACAGTCTATTCAAGTG
>JAQTTS010000150.1 GCA_028710655.1 Dehalococcoidales bacterium | reverse complement strand
TAGTCAGTTCATATCAGTCTTTTTTAGGATGCCGCTTGGTAGGTTGTTTTTTGACATACTTTCGTTCCTTCCGTTTACCGCGAAAGTAATCCAATGCCGGTATTCCAGCAATCTCTGGATGACAGGTAATTAGCGGGTTCGACCACTGGTAGTCGGGGGCTTTGATACCTTCCCTCGTGAGACGGTAGTATCTTCGCGGCGGTGTGGCATAAGGCTCTAAGCCAGCCTCAGAACGAGACTCCTCCACGTTCTCCTGAACTGATGACTTTTCTTCTTCTCCGGTTACTTGTACCCATCCAAGCTGCTTCAGCCAGTGGAAATACCTCTGGAAGCTGTGATAACGGCATTTCACGAGCTTGTAAGGGATTCTCCGCAAGTGCCAGTCAACCCGCTCGGCGTATTCCTCCTCAGTATAAGAACCCTTACCGGCTCTGATACGCTCATCATTCTCCCAGGCAACAGTATCCTGGGCATAAGCTCGGTGCAGTGCGAGCTTGTAATGGTAGAAAATGTCTTCCTGGACGGAGCCTTTCTCTGGCTCTATTGTGGGCGAGCCCTCGGGTCCGTGCCCCAGCAAGAACTCACGGATAAACCAGCCACAGCCAAAAGGCCTCAAGAAGCCACCTCTGGCTGGTCTAAGTTGCATTACCATGCTTTGGCTCCTTCTTCGGAAAATGTTTTGCCTTGCATTCAGGGCAGATGCTGTGAGTTACGCTCTTATCTTCATAAGGCGGTTTCTCACCCAAATACTTACCACACCAGGCGCATTTGATTATCATAGGGAGAAGCTCAACCGCCGGTTCTCTCTCAAGGCTTTCCAGGACGGTGACGCTTACCTTACGTATGGCGGCCAGGTTCTGCTCCAAAATCTTCTTGTCCTGTGACCACAAAGCCACATAGGGGAATGACCTCACTCCTGTATCAAATCCAAAATGAGCTCCAATGGCAAAGGCGGCGCTTTCAGCTATCGTTTCAGCGTCTCTCCGAGGTATCTGGAAGACGCCTTCAGAGTAATAGTGGGCTACTTCATGGAGCAGGGTTTTCAGTTGCTGAGCTCGAGACTCTTCGGGACGAACCCAGATGAGTTTACCGGAGTAGAATCCTTTTATTTCCGGGTCCTGCTCCGGTCGCGACTCAAAGCTGACTGTCAACCCCTGGGATTTAGCCAACGCCATTGCCTTACTGAAGAGTTCCTCGTTAGCCTCGCCACTAAGCACCGGCACGGCAAATTCAGGCAGAGGCTTACCCTCGGTCTGGCTCAGGTCAAAAACGTATACTACTTTGAAGTAACGCGGGGCGCTTCCGATTTCATCCGCAACCTCAACTTCTTTTCCACAACGGGGACAGAACCTGACACCTTTACCTATCCTGGCTCCGCAGTCGGGACAAGTCGGCCTTGGCGGCATGACCGGGGCTAGAATGGCAATACCCTTCTCACCAGACTTTACCCACCGCCCCAGGTCTTTCCAGGTATTAAAGCCGGCGACATGGGTAGCAGCAGGCTTCTGAATCATGATGAGTATCAGGTTGCCAATGCTGTAATCGTGGAACTTGGCCATGGTTGACAGGAACAGCCGGAAATTATCGCTTTGCTGAATGGTTTCCACGCCGTCTTTGAGCTGCTTCATCACGGCGTCAATCTTGCGCTCACCAGTGGTAGTTTCAACTGCGGGCAGAAGCTCTACCGCAAGACTGTATTCCGGTAAAGGCTCATTCACCCAGCCAATCAAGTGGCGGTACCGGGACGGCACCGGCTCGCCACCTTCAATCAGTACTTGAGGAAGCAGAGAGGTCGGTTTACCACTCTCCAGACGCTTTAGTAGTTCTGTCCAGGCTGGGTCGCGTATGTCACGAGGTGCTCTCCATGTAGCAAGGTTAGCTACGTATATGTAGAATGGATAAGCCTCGGCTGTTTCTTTTTTCGTGGGAAAAGTCATCCTGGACAGGAGTTGGCTAACACTGGCACTTATTTCACGGCTGTTTATGGCATATCTTCTAGATAGTGCCTGAGTAATTGGTGGCTCGGTCACTATCTGATAGCAGTCACCCGAATAACCTGTCTTCTCCAGAAAAGAGGCTATATCCGAGTGAATTCTCTTACTTCTCACGGGAATCGTTGAATACTGCCTGGTCTTAAAGGAAAATGCTTCCCACTGGTCGTCACGCTGGTATATCAGCAGAGCAGTTTTCCCGGTCTGCCGGTTGACAACAAACCACCTGAGCCGACGTAACCGGTCTTCAGGAAAGCTTTTTCTCTCAGTCTGGGGAAGCAGTTTGGGAGTTTCTTTCTCTGGCTGCAAAGCCGTAGCTACCAATGACTTCATCAATCCAAACATAAGCCCGACAAACATAAGAGCCATGCCGAAAGCAAAGACACCATTCATCTGTTCCTGAGAGGTACGGTACATCACCACATCACCCCTTTCATCAGCTCATCGAACTTTCCGTAGGAGGTCATCTCCACTACTTTGGCTGCTATCCTGGTCATATCGGTACTGTGTTCCCGCTCCAGGTCTTCAGCGCCGGAGCTATGATGCGCTAGTTCGTGGATTACTGTGTCAATGGTGGACTTCCCCTGCTCCAGCTGGTCGGAGGCAATGTAGATTTCCTGGGTGGTCCGGCTATACATCCCGGCCGTTCTGACTCTATCGGAGGCTGGCGGTATGATGGCGGCATGGACGCCGCCGACTTTTCGATAAGCTGCTATCTCATCAGAAATAGCACGGGCGAGCTTAAGGTGGGCGCGCTGCTTGGTGCTGAGCCTCTCATCCGGAATAATTTCAACCTCTCGGAGTCTTTCCTGCGAGGCCTTAACCAGGTCAGCATCGGTGGTAATCGCCTGGGCTAATGTATCTCTCACATTCCAGTTGACACTCACCGGCACATAACCCAGATGTTTCACCGTGCCGTCCCAGCGGTCGGAGGTGCGAATGATGGCGTTTTCTCCGAAGTTATTCACCCAGGCTTCCCGCCAGACAGAGGCATTCTCTTTAACGAACTGGGCATAGGGCTTGTTGCTGACTGGCTCATACCCCATGTCCCAGACACCCATATTTATGTTGTGACTTTCTTCGGTTTCTACTACTGGAGGCTGGCGTACCATTTGCATGAAGACCTCGAGCAGCTTAAGGTTAGTGACACAGCTCCAAAGCCGGCCCATATCCAGCCACATATCCGACTCGTTCTTGGGACCATGGCGGTCCGGCGCCATATCAAAACCCCACAGGTTATAGGAAAAGGGGCTGTTGAAATCTCTCATGAAAATATCGCGGACGTATATCCTCGACCCATTGGGGAAAGCATGATTGATGAGCTGGTTAAAACGCCTTATGGGTTGAGCTAGCCGGCTGGGGCCCTCGGCGATGACGTCTTTCCTGGGGAGATTAACCGCAAACTTATCCTCGTAGGCACTGCCGGTGTAGCCGATGATGTGAAACCTGGTACCGACTTTAGTTCCACCGGCTCGCCAGAGAGCCGCCAAGGTCTGCACCTTGCCATCGGCATCCTGCTCTAAGAAGATAATCCAGAGCTCCCGTCCTGTAGTTTCGACACGGACTGAATAGCCCTTTCTAATTAAAGCCAGGGCAGCAATCTTCATGCCTTCGCCATATTTACCCCGCGCCCAATCGGGCTTGAGCTTGGGCGGTCCCAGCAGGAAGTCGGCTATGGCGACACCTCTACCCCGGTCGGCAATCCACAATCCCTCGCTATCGTAACCCCAGCGGTAGGCTTCGGCTTCATCGAGGGCATTCTGGACAATATCCCGGATGGCTTCCCACTCACCCCACTCCTGCCGCCAGGTGGAGGTCGGGCCAATGATGATAAGCTGCCAGCCTTGTGGCTGCCATGCTGAGCGATATTCCTCCATGGTGAGCACCCGGGGAGGAGCCGAGACATTCACAGTGGCCATGGTTATCTCTTACTCCCCGCCCGGGCAATCGCTTCCAGAAAGGCGCTATCTATCTTCTCCCGGTAGCCGATGTCTTCAATTGTCCAGGTAAGATATTCAGGGCTATCCGTTAAATAATCCAGGCTCGGTTCTTTTAGACAGGTCGCTTTTACCGGAACTACCGCTGGCTGACTCCCGTTCTCCTGCCCGCTCACCTCCCAGAGCTCGTTCAGGATGGAAGCTCGGGGTTCAGTGTCCTTTATTTCGATGTTCCAACCGGCTTCGAGGTCTTTCCGCTCGGGTTTTTTCAGAAGGTCAAAGACCAGCTCTTTATCCGACTCAAACTGGAGAAAGACGCTCTGGCCGGGACGCTTGTTATGAGTAATGGTAATATTGCCCATGCGGTTCATCCGCACGGTGAATTTCCCCAGTAGCTTTGTTTGGGGAAGTAGCTCCGGCTGTTTTTGCTTCCCAAACAATCCTTTCACCAGGTCTCTAATGATGCTGATGGTAAAGATGCCCATGACTGCGAACCCCATGAAGCCAATTACCACCGACATCCAGTCTGGCTCTATTACCGACTCCTGGATGGATAGCAATTCGACCGTAGCGTGGTCTTCGCTCTCGACTCCCTCCAGTTCCCCCGCATTGACTTCCAGGAAGTAGTGGGCTGGCGAAGTGGAGGTTACCAGATAGCCCGGCTGGATATTTCGGTATATCTCGGTAATTTCCAGCGTCTCTGAGAAAAAGGCAATATCCAATGGGAAGAGCATTGGTATGGTAGTCACCTGAATAGTCTGGGACATGCCCAGGTCAAATAACATACCTTCTTGAATGGGCATGTCAGACAATCCACCCAATCCCTGCGTCAGCTCCCAGGGATTAGTAGCTATATTGATATTCCACTGTTTATTTTTGATGGCTATCGTGCCATACAACATGTCTATCTCCGCCCCGGTTTTCTTTCAATGCCATCAATCTTTTCCTCCAGCCCCATCTGTTTGGTCTCGGATTCCGGGAATCCGATATCTGTGCCCCCAAACATGGCGATATCGAAGTTGCGATGCCACTTCACCGAAGCCTTGAAGTCGGTATTGTCCTCGTACCGCTTCCCGCGCATCGCTTTCGGCTTCATTCCCGGAGGGGCAATGCCAGACATGCCCTTGAGATAGGACTCACTGGTCGTGTCTTCTCTAAAATTGATAGGCGCATTGGCGCCAAAGTCCTCATGGTTAGCGTATCTTCCCATTAGTTACCTCCCCTGGAAGCGTTCAGTTTTGCCACATCCTTTCGTACCACTCTTTCTGCTCTTCGCCGGATACCTTGCGGTATCTCATGGTCGTGGTAATGTTCTGGTGACCGAGGTGCTCTTGCAGCAACCGCAGTCCGTCTCCTGAGTCATCCTTCTTTACTGCCATTACCGCGAAGGCATCTCTCAGCCGGTGAGGACTGATACCCCGTAACTCGCCTGTCTCCGGATTAACCAGGTAACCCAACCCGGCTCTGGCGGCACACTGGCTGACGATATCCGCCGCCCGCCGGCGTTTTATTTCAAAAAGCAACCTCCGCCCGCTAATTTCCATCAGACCACCATGGTCAATGTATTCCTTCAACAAGCTCATAGTATCCCTGTCCACCGGCAATACCCGCTGACGATGGTGTTCACTAGCCTCACTCACCACCTTCTCGACCTTATCCCCACAGCCCGGGCAAAACTTTGCCGTCTTTGCCAGCGTGGCGTGGCACTGGGGGCAGAAGAGTTTCATCCGGACCTTGAGGTGCTGGATAGTTACCGTTCCCAGC
>JAQTTS010000149.1 GCA_028710655.1 Dehalococcoidales bacterium | reverse complement strand
CAAGAGAATCCCCAAGAATAACACCCCTTATGCCAATCACGGCACGCAGGTGAACCTCTACCGTTACCTTATAGCTCCCCAGTACGAGGTTGACCAACTGGAAATCGTCTACTTCGACATGAGCGAGGTCAAGCGGGTGAAGGTCGAGGTCATGAGCACGCCCAGCCTCATGGGCTGGCTGGTGCCCAGACTCAAGAAACTGAAAGAAGCTTTAGAGGGAGGAAAGTTACCGGAAAGAGCTGACAGCGAGGGAGTTTGGCAGTGCAACGGCTACTGCTCTTTCTCCGAGTGTTGCTGGCCCAACGGAGTGCCCAAGCCCTGGGTTTTGAAGAGAAGGGAAGAAGTTAAAACCGATGCCGTTCTCAAGGCGCTCGGAAGGAGGCCGAAGTGAGCGGGAAGAAATACCATTTCGACCAGGTCTCGGACTGTCTCATCAGGGATCATTATGATAGTCGGTCCGAAACCATCGACTGGCTGGCGCAAAAGCTCGGTTACCCTGAATGGACAATCAAGAGGCGGGCGCAGATTCTAGGGCTGGCTCGTACCAAAGAAAAACCCTGGTCGGAAAAGGAAACAGCTTATCTTGAATCTAACTTGCATCGGTTGAGCCTGGCTGTCCTGGCGAGAAAGCTGGGGCGCAGCGTCACTGCCGTAGCCCTCAAAGCCAAGAGGCTGGGCATAAAGAAAGCTGACGAAGGTTACACTGCCCGCGCTCTGGCTCAGGCTTTCGGGGTGGACGATCATAAAGTGGTGCGCTGGGTAGAACTGGGACTGCTGAAAGCTTCAAGACGAAACTCGGGAAAACAGCGAGACATGTACTTTATCTCAGACCAGGAGGTCAAACGATTCGTCACCACTTACCCCACTCAGTTCGATCTGAGAAGGGTCGAGCAGGTATGGCTCATCGACCTTCTGGCAGGAATCAGGAGGTGAGGCATTGGTAATAGCGACAAAGGACTCAAGGACGATAACCCAGATTCTCTTTTCCAGGAAGCGCGAAATAGACATCTGTCCGCAGCTACGCGGCGGACAGGAGATCAAGTATCCGGCGAAACGCAACCCCAAACCAATAGGCTACCTCTCGGCCATGCTGTGCAAAGCCTGTGTGGTGGCTCTCAAGAGCGACGTCATCGGAATTACCAGGCTGGAACCGCCAGGAATAGTGATGGTGAGATCGGTCTCCCAATCAGGAAGCGACTTCCACCACTGCTACATGGTTGGCGATAAAGTCTGGCTGCCCAGGGGGAACGTAACCTATCACCTCGGGCTGCTGGCGCTGGCCGAAGCATTGATTTACAAGGAAGATGCTACCGACCTTCTCGATGCGCTCCAAGCATTACTACTCTACCGCGAGACTATAGCCGGGGTCGATGACGAGTATCTCGACCTGTTAGCGCACCTCTCGGACGAGCTTTACTACTGGGCCAGGTTTCGTGACGGAGACCCAAGCAAGGACAAGGAAAGACTCGATTCATTCCAGGTCTTCGACTCAGCGACACCGCCAGAAGTCATTCTAGAGGGCTCCATTGACCCGTCTGTCCTGACCGACGAAAGAAAACTGGATGCCTACCGAGAAGGGAAGAAAATCGAGGTTGTCCCTGTGGAGCTACCCGAACCTGCGTTCAAAAAGGGGCGCTTTAACGGACCTCAGCTTGTTGAGCTAGTGGAGAGTCTTGACTTGGGGATGCACTGTCTCCTGGTTGGTCCCACTGCCACGGGCAAGTCACTCTGCGCTTTCGAAGCATTCGAACGGACGAAGACCAGAAAATCAGTTTTCGTCATCGAAGGGCACGAGTCTCTCAGGGAATTAGACCTTCTGGGAGGCTACACACCCGATGGCAGGGGAGGCTTCCGCTGGAACGACGGGGTACTGATACGGGCGATGAAGCAAGGAGGCTACCTGTTTATCGACGAAGCCAACCGCATGCCGACCAGAACCCTGAATATCCTTCTGGGGGTACTTTCCAGGGGAGCTGTGGTGCTCACCGAGCACGGCTCTGAAGAAATCAAGGTCAGGAAAGGCTTTCAGGTGGTTATGGCCATGAATCTGGGCAAAGGCTACTCGGTCAATACCCTGGATACGGCTCTGCTTAACCGCTTTTCCTGTGTGCTGGAATACCGCTACCTTTCTTCGAAAGACGAAGAAGACTTGCTGGTCAAGGAGACCGGCATCGACAGCGAGGTCGCCGGTATCATGGTTAAGGTGGCCAACGAAACGAGAAGGCTCAAGAAAAACAAGGAGCTGTCCGGCGAAATCACGCCCAGAGGTCTCTTCGCCTGGGCGACCAAGCTCAAGGCGAAGAAAGGCAAATCCGTCCTCTCCAGACTCAAGGCAGCTGCCAAAGTCACCTGGATGCACCAGGTGGCCGGTACTGATGCCGACGGTTATCTCAGAGAGGACACTATGAACCAGCTCCTCGATCTTATCGAGGCGCATACGCCAAAAGACGGCGCAAAATAGTTCTTTACAAAAACAAAAAGGGGCTGTCCAGAAAAGACAGCCCCCATTTTTTAACAGGAGGTAACTGAAATGGCAATTCCTTGGTATGAATGGAGAAACATAAGAAACAGATTGATCGTTTTCGGCAGAGCGTTGCAGGGCGTCTCGCCCTACAGGGTGCTTATCGAGCCGAACTACGCTAAGTGTCCCAGCGGCTACTGCAACTTCAGTAAAAGGGAGATCGCCGCCAACCCGTCCATATTTTACGGCGAAATGCCTAAAGACCAGTATCATCTCACCAAAGCCATTCTCGTTCACGAAGCCGGACATCGCAGGTTCACGACCCCGCATAAGCTATCGACACTCGTTCACATGGTGTCCAATATCCTGGAAGACGAAAGAATAGAAAGACAGATGTGCCTGGAGTTCGCGGGGGTGAGGTGGCTGATACGTAGGCTGTCCCGGCAACTGTACGAGGAAGCGAAGCCCGTGGAGGTAGAATCCGATTCGCCTGGCCAGGTAGTGGCTTACTTTCTCCAGCTTCGCTGGGCGAACAGGATAGGTCAGCCGATTAAGGGCGGGCTTTCTCCAATGAACGAGGGGCTCTGGCAGAAGATAGAGCCTCTGGTCTACGAAGCTTGGGAAGCGGAAACGTCCGAGGTGGTCGATAGGAAGGCTCAGGAAATCGTTAACATCCTCGGTCTCAAGGAATTCGAGATACCTTGGTGGATTAAAGACATTCTTGATAAGCTCGGTTCAATTGAGGGCGAAAGAACCGAAGAAGACAAAGCGGAGAAGGTGAGTGGAGGCACTATTCTAACAAACTCGGGTGAATCTGAAAAAGAACCCAAGCCTTTCGACGGAAACGTTCCGCCCAACGATAAAAGAGAAGGGAAAGGAGATGAGGCTATTGAGCCGAAACCCTATATCCAGCTTGAGGAAAGGGTTAAACCGCTCGTCCAGGAGCTGATTGACGAGCTGGTCTGGGAGGAGAAACCGGTGAAACCGGAGCCTGTGGAACGAGGCGGGAAACTCTCGCTCAGGGAATACCGGAGAGACAAGAATCGCCCTTTCCTGATTGAGGAATATCAAACAAAAGCCCCTGCGACGATTGCGTTGAAGGTGATAATCGACCATTCCACCTCTTTAAACCACAGCTACGGCGGCAAGACTAGGATGGAATCCATTGCCGAGGCGGTAATGACTGTTCACCTGGTATGCCTTGAACTGAATATACCCCACGAAGTGTTGGTTACTCCCCAGGCGCTAAAGGTCGCTGACCTTGATTCAGGTGAGAGGGGAAAAGCACTTGTTGCTGGTCTCGTTCCGGCACTCTGCGGGTACGAGGACATGGGACTGGCGATAAAAACGTACGCCGTGCCCATGAGAAGCTATCCGCAGGACGTAAAGCTAGTGCTCTGTTTGACTGACGGTGCCTGCAACGATGCTACGCTCGGTAAAGAAATCTGCCAGGTTTTACGCGGGAGGGTCGAGGTTATAGGTGTTCTGCTCGACCCGGATGAGGAAACCAAAGGATTCGTAAGTGATATGTTCGGTCAGGACAGGGTCATTGCTTGCCGCTCCGAAGAACTTCCTCAGAAGCTGGGCAACATCCTGAGAGCGATTCGGGGCGTTTGATTGTTCTTTCAAAACAAAGGGGGCTTAGTGTTAAGCTCCCTTTTCATTTACAAGTCACCTAAATTTGTTAAATTGTAATAATATCCATGGATTACAGAAAAGAAATAAAAATTCCTTCGTCAGGCTTTACCTTAATCGAGCTCCTGACGGTCATCGCCATAGTCGGACTTTTGGGTTCCATTATCTTTGCTATTGCGAGGGGATCAGGCGAACAGGGCCGGATAGCTAAGGGCTTGTATTTCAGTCAACACCTGCATAATTCTTTGGGATCTTATATTGCTGGAATATGGTCCTTTGATGAAGGATCGGGAAGCTCAACCATTGATACCTCAGGCTGGGATAATCACGGAACGATAAACGGAGCGACTTACACTTCAAATACTCCTTCGGGCATAGGTTACGCTTTGAGTTTTAACGGAGTGAACAATTATGTTGGTATTGGGAGTGGTATTAGTTTATCTTTTGGGACGCAGCCGTTTACAGTCGAGGCATGGGTTAATTTGGATAACTTAACAGGGAACAAGGTTATTATCGGTAACAGAGATAACGCTATAGGAGGATATTATGTAGCAGCGATTAACCAAGATATATATTATTATAATCAAGGTGGTTCAGCCGTAGTTCGTACGGGTCCGGTTTTATCGTCTGCTCTTACGTGGTACCATGTTGTCTTCGTTAGAGACGGAAGCAACTCAAAAATGTATTTGAATGGGGTTTTGCAGACCCTGACCGTTAATAGCGAAACAGGACAAAATTTATCGGATACCGGATTAGCAACATATATAGGAAAAAGAAACGTTGGCACCGGTGATTACTTTATGAAAGGTCTGATTGACGAAGTTCGTATCTATAACAGCGCCCTCACCGCTGTTGATATCCAGCAGCTTTACGCTGAGTCAGCTACAAGGTACCACATCGCCCAGCAGAATCTCTAAAAACTCCAAAGAATTGATTATTTACTCGGAGCAAGACGCGGAGAATAGGAACGTAAAGTTGCAGACAGATTTGAACACTTTAGACAATTGGGTTACAATAAAATCAAACCTATGAAAGAAAAGTTACTTACCGTTTAAGAAGTGGCAGCTTACCTGCGGGTCAGTGAGCGCTCGGTGCTCCGGTACATAGAAGCAGGTAAGCTTAAAGCCTCAAAGGTCGGGTGGTGGCGTATTAAACAATCCGATCTCGACGATTTTTTGAAAATAACAAGCAATCTCAAAAGGAGAATATCCTGACTCGTATGGCAACCCTAACAGCTACAGGCTTAAAAAAAGAAGTAGCGCACATTCTGCGTAAACAAGGCTATACTGTCCGCCGAAACGGCATGTTTTCTTTAAAGAAAGATGAGCTTGAGCAGAGGAGAAAGCTGCATGAGCTTGCAAAGGCAGAGAGGGTTGTCAGTAGAGAAAATTTTCTCTTAGACAATATCGAATTAATAAAAACGCACATTATCGACGGTAACAAATTAGAAATAGACAAAATTGACCCGGAAATCATTGAAGTTCAACCCGAATCAAAGGAAGAAACACTATTCCGTTGGTGGAATGTCGTTTGGTGGAGTCTGCCATATGAACGTGCATATGGCCGCCAGATGCGTTTCGTGGTTTGGGATAAATACCATAA
>JAQTTS010000148.1 GCA_028710655.1 Dehalococcoidales bacterium | reverse complement strand
AAATGTGGGCTGCGGATAACCTCTGAAGACAGGGTTCAGGTCGGCAAACAGGTCTTCGGTCAGGCTTTCCAGTACCGCCGGAGGTGCAAAGTCTGTGGTCCCTATGCCCCTGACGCTGATAATACGGCCGGAGCTGATCAATGAAAACGATGCCTCATCGCCGGGGTCGGCATACTCACCGGAGATGTAGCGAGCGCCAGCTCCTCCGGAGTCTGTTCTTGCCAGTGTTCCACCCTGGTGCCAGAATCCGAGATAATCGTTGGCCTTGACCTCCATCACCAGACCAGCGATAGTCTGGTAGCCTGATCCCATCCCTTCAATAGTCACGCTGTTACGGCAGCGCCAGGTCGAGCCACTGACCAGGTAAAAAAGACCGATCTTAAGCTGAGTTGGGGCGGTGTGAAAAAAGACCTGGAACGAGGTTATCCAGCCGTCGATGCTGGCCGGACTGGCGAGGTAGATATACGTGTACCCGGACGGCGATGCGCTGGGCCGGGAGATAGGATCGGAACCAAGAATAATATCAGCCAACAGTTACCTTCTCGCTCATTATTAATTTCCATAGTTAGCCCGTTAATCCGACCGCTTCATATGGCTCGGGCCGACCTCGGGATACAGCGTAAAGAGCGGATTAGACCACAGTTCGTCCCCGGCCGCGACACCTTTCTCCGTAAGCCGGTAGAATGTCCGCTCCGGGGCCGGCGGATAGTTCTCCTGGATGGATGAAGCCTCAGTTTTGCTTGTTGATTCCACCCACCTGAGCCGCTTGAGCACCCCGAAATACATCAGGAAGGAGTGGTAGCGCATATGGGTGAACTTGCGGGACAGCTTTTTCAGCTCCCGCTCGTAGATCCTGGCCGCCTGTTCCTCGGTGACATCGGCGCCACTGACAACCATGCGGCTTATGATTCTCTCAGCGCGCTCTCTGGCGGTAGCCCGGGCCAGCGCTTCCTTGTACTCGTAGTTGATGTCCGCCTGGGGAGCGCCCTGTTGCGGATCGATAACACGGGAGCCTTCCGGTCCATTCCCCAGGAGAAACTCCCGGATAAACCAGCCGCATCCGAACGGTCTTAAAAATCCTCCCCTGGTCGGTCTGATATCCAAAGCCATGTTACCTATATGAGAGCCCCTTCTTTTACTTTAACGAGCGCATCGATAATCGTGGTCGAAACTTTACGGATGGCGCTCAGGTTCTGGTCAAGTACCTTCTTGTCCTGCGCCCAGAGAGCGACGTAGGGAAACGACCGCACGCCGGTATCGAAACCATAGTGTGCACCGACAACGTACGCGGCGCTCTCGGCAATCGTCTCAGCGTCCTGCCGCGGCATCCTGAAGACATTTTCCGAGTAGTAGTGGGCAATCTCATGAAGCAGGGTCTTGAGCTGCTGTGCCCTCGGCTCATCCGGCTTTACCCAGATTTCACCAGGTGAATATTGCCCCTTGATACCCGGGTTCAGGTGAGGTTGAGGTTCGAAGCTGACGTTGATGCCGCAGGGCTTCATCATACCAAGCAGCCCGGCGAACAGCTCCTCGTTGGTATCACCGGTGAGCACCGGCACCTCGAATTCCGGCAGTTCCTCGCCTTCAGTCTGGTTGATATCGAAGACATACACGACACGAAAATAGCGCGGCTGCTCGAAGTCTATCTCTGAGAGTGTCTCCAAACCGTGACCGCACTCCGGGCAATACCTGGCTTTCCGGGACACCTCGGCGCCGCACTCAGGACAGGTTGCTTTACCCTTCGGCGGCATAACCGGCGCCAGGATGGCAATGCCTTTCTCCCCCTTCTTTACCCAGTGCCCCAGGTCTTTCCACGTATTGAATCCGGCTACACGGGTCGCCTCCGGTTTCTGGATCATAATGAGGATTTGGTTGCCGATTGAGTAGTCGTGAAACTTGGCCATCGTCGTCAAGAACATGCGGAACTGGTGGCTGTCCTGGATATCCTCGACGCCGGCCTTAAGCTGCTTCATGACGGCATCGATCTTCTTCTCGCCGGTCTCCACCTCCACTGCCGGAAGCCATGTCAGAAGGCTGTACTCGGGAAGTGGGTCACGCAGCAAGCCGATAATATCCCTGTATCTTTCAGGTACCGGCTCGCCGCCTTCGATAAGCACCTGCGGTTGGAACCTTGCCTTGTCGTTCACTCCCAACCTGTGCTCCTGCTCGATGTGCTTTTTCAAGGCATCGCTTCTTGTGATAGTGCCGTATTCCGGTATCTCAATGTCCCTGCCGCAGATCGGACAGGTTACCGTTACGGTCTTAGCCATCTTCTTAAGCTGAGGCATCAGTAGCGGTGCCGACTCGGTCTCCGGCTCCTGCAGGCTGGATATTACTGACTTCAAGAAGCTAAAAATCAACAGCATCCCTAGCAGGGATGTACCGAAGGCGAAGGCGTCACTCGCCTGTTCCTGAAGCGGTCGCTGGTACATCACCATGTCACCTCCTTGAGTATCTCGTCGAACTTGCCACCGGCCGTTTCCTTGACCACCCTGGAAGCGACGTTGGTCATGGCGTCGGCATGTGACTGCTCCAGGTCCTCGGCGCCAGAGGTATGGTGCGCAATCTCGTGAATGACAGTATCGATAGTGCTCCGGGCGCTCTCCAACTGGTCGGAGGCAATGTAGATCTCCCCGGTGGTACGGCTGTACATGCCGGCGGTTCTGACCCGGTCGCTCGCCGGCGGGATGATGGCTGCATGCACCGCGGATACCTTTCTTATCCGGCAGATATCGTCGGTGATCGCCCGGGCCAGCTTCAGGTTGGTGCGCTGCTTCCGGGAAAGCCTGTCCTCAGGGATTATCTCAGCCTCCCTCAGCCGCTCCTGGGATGCCTTCACCAGGTCTTTGTCGGTCATGATGGCCCTGGCCAGGGTATCCCGGACGTGCCACTGGACATTCACCGCGATATAGCCGAGATGCTTTACCGTGCCATCCCAACGGTCGTCGGTCCGGATAACAGCGTTCTCGCCACAGACCCGGCGCCAGGCTTCCTTCCATGATGATGCATTTTCCTGAATGAAATCGGCGTAGTCTTTTCCCGTGACTGGCTCCCGTCCCATGTCCCAGGCGCCCATGTTGATGCTGTGACTCTCATCGGTCTCGACAATGGGCGGCATTCGGACCATCTGCAGGAACTCCTGGAGCAGATCCACTTTGGTGATGCAGCTCCAGAGCCGGCCCATGTCCGTCCACATATCCTGCTCTTCTTTCGCGCCGTGGCGGTCGGGTGCCATGTCAAAACCCCAGAGGTTGTAGGAAAAGGGGCTTCTGATGTCTCTCATGTAGATATCGCGGGCAAAAATTCTTGACCCTCCCGCTCCTTTCTCATACCATCCTGATGGCTCGGTTACCGGAAACTCGTGCCGTATGAGCTGGTTGAAGCGCCTCATCGGTTGGGTCACCGGGCTGGGTCCCTCAGCAACGATAGCCGAGCGCGGCAGGTTCACAGCAAACCTGTCCTCGAAGGCAGACCCGGTATAACCGATGAAATGGAACACAGTGCCGCTTCGCCGGCTGTAAGGCCTCCAGAGAGCGGCCAGCGTCTCGACACGGCCATTGGTGGTCTGCTGCAGGAAGATAATCCAGAGCTCCCTGTCGGCCGTCTCCACGCGGACTGAGCAGCCCTTGCGGAGCAGGGCCAAGGCGGCGATCTTCATCCCCTCGCCGTACTTGCCTCGGGCATAGTCCGGCTTCAGTTTTGGAGGCCCGAGCAGGAAGTCGGCGACGGCGATGCCCTTACCGGCATCACGGATATAGAGGCCTTCGGTATCGTAGCCCCAGGTATAATGCTCGCACTCGTCAAGGGCGTTCTGGACGATATCCCTGATCGCTTCCCACTCGCCCCATTCCTGCCGCCAGGTTGAGGTAGGCCCGATGATGATCAGCTGCCAGCCCTGGGGCTTCCAGTCTCTCTCGTACTCGTCCGGGGTGAGCACTATCGGTGGTTTGGTGACTACCGCCATCGCTGAAGCCCCCTTGCTCTCGTTATGGCTTCCTTGAAGGCGGAATCAATAATCTCCCGGAACCCGATATCGTCAATGGTGTAAGCCAGAAACTCCGGGCTGTCGGGGAGCAAGTCCAATTCATCATTACGCTTCTTCGTACCGGCCTTGCGTTTGTGAATAACTGCCGGAACCCTGTCTTTGAGGTGCTGTCGGCGCTCTTCCTCTGTCCACGGCCCGAAATGCCTGACCCTTGCCACCATGATGGCTGCCTGCTCTGGAGTGTAACGACTTTCTTCGATCGGAGCGAAGTCGCTGCGGAAGCCCAGATTGGTGAAATACCTGGCAGTCTGCGGCTCCCAGATGAAGTCCGGGTTTGCCTGTACCCAGGCATGTCCGATACGGCGGTTGCCGGAGTAAACCGTCCCATGTACCAGCTCACCTTCACCCTGCTTGATCAGGAACCTCCAGGCGTCGGCATAGCAGGTGCCGTCCGGTTTATCTTCGGTAGTTGTGGTCAGTGAGGAACGCTTGGGCACGAAAGATTTCTGGAAAGTGGTCCCGTCCTGTAATGTGATGACCTCCGCCTCTTTCAGTCTGCCGTCAATCAGATCGGCAACGGCAACCCGGTCGGCATGCCATAGTTTGGTCGTCAGTCCCAGGTAACCGTCCAGCGCGGCAAAGATTTTTAGCCCCTGGTTAATCAGGGCCTTACCCTTGCGCTCGAAAGTGGTCCCATCCCTGAGCTCGAGCCAGGCAAGCTCGCCAGCGCGCTTTTCGACCTTGTGGGCTACATCCTCCCCAATCTGCCGGAGCTGGCCCGGCGGCAAATCGGTTCTCTTGCCCAGTTCGCCTTCGACGACCGAGGCTATCTCGACCCATAAATCAACCTTCCTGGCAGTATGCGCCAGGAGTTTTTCGCCTCTGGGGCCGTAAAGCAGCGGCTTTCTCTCCGGCTCCTTTAGTGCCTCCTCGGCCAGGTCCCGCACGATGCCTATCATGAATACCCCCATCACCATAAATCCCATAAAGCCGAACATTACAGAGGTCCAGTCCGGTGCTGCCGCCGCGTTCTCAATGGACAGCAAGCTTACTTCCGCCTGGCTGCCGGCCTCAATATCAGCCAGCTCGCCGGCGTTGACCTCCAGGAAGTACCTGGCCGGAAGCTGTGAAGTAACGAGATATCCGGGCTCCACGTTCCGATACAGCTCAGTGACGTTCAAATCATCCGAGAAGAAAGCGATATCGATGGGGAAAAGCATCGGCACCGTGGTCACTTCGATAGTCTGTTCCCATCCCAGGTCGAAGAGCATGCCGGTACCCGCCAGAAGCCCTGAGAGGCCTCCCAGGCCCTGCGAAAGCTCCCAGGGCTGCGTAGCAACGTCCGTGACCCATTCCCTGTCTCCAATCTTGACGGTCGCTTGTCCTGCCATCACGGCCTCCCCGGGACACGCTTGACGCCGTTCAGTTTAGACTCAAGGCTCATCTGCCCCGATGAGAAGTCCTTGCTCTCGATATCTGAGCCGCCGAACATAGCGACGTCGAAGTTATGGTGCCATCGTGCCGAAGCTTTGAAATCGGTCTTCTCCTCGAACTTCCTGCCGCGACTGGCCCGGGGTTTCATCCCAGGCGGGGCGATAGCCGTCATCCCGTTGAGAGAAGACTCGCTGGTAGTGTCTTCCCGGTAGTTAATCGGGGCGTTCACTCCAAACTCTTCATGATTGACGTATTTACCCATCCTGTTTTCCTCCGTTCCACAG
>JAQTTS010000147.1 GCA_028710655.1 Dehalococcoidales bacterium | reverse complement strand
AGTAAGGCCTCCGAGATAGGCATTACCGTTCACATAAAGCTTGTATGTGCTCAAGGGCGCGGTGGTGCCGATACCGAGGTTTCCGGTAATACGCGCGGTGCCGCTGACATCAAGGGTTTCCTTGGGATCCGTCGTGCCGACGCCCACGTTGCCGCCATTAAAATAACTATTGTCTATGGTACTTAACTTCACATCAGTATTCCCGTTATCATCGTATAAATAAAATTGGCCTGCTTGTGCCGAAGTCAAATACATAGCACCACGGACAACTCCTGTAGTATTAAGCATCCTTATAACCTGAGTGCTCCCTCCGCTTCCCTGAACATCTAACCTGCTTGCCGGAGCCGTCGTCCCGATACCAACGTACCCGTTCATTACCGTAAAGCCCGCTGTTCCCGGGTCTGCTGTGCCGATACCGACCTTACCATCACTTGAGATGACCATTCGAGAGGTAGTGCCGGTAAGGGCGTCATTAACGGTATTAAACTGCAGTACGCCTTCAATGGCATCAATCGCAAAATTCTTCTGGTCAGTAGCGGCATTGCTATCGGTCAACTGGAGCCTGGCCCTCGAACCGGCTTCAATCAACATAATTCCATAGCTATCTTTTTTAATGTGTGTGCCGAGCCACCCCGAATAGCTGCCGCCTCCTCCGATACTTTGCAGAGGAGAAGTAGTCCCGATCCCGACGCTGCCGGTATTATCAATGCGCATCTTTGAAGTACCGCTGGCAGCTACTTCAAAATCAAGGGCGTTAGTGCCGGACCGGACCACAAAGTGGTTGGTATCTCCTGTCAACGTTCCGGAGCCGGCTATTGTCTGAATAGCATTGGTATTCATATCCAGAGTACCCCTCTGTATAGTTGCTCCGTAGACGTCTAATCTATAACCGGAAGTAGGGCTCGCCGTGCCGATGCCGACGTTGCCGTTAGAGGTTATCCTCATATATTCCGTTGAATTGGCTCCTAATCTTAACGGGATAGCACCAGTTGACCATAAATAAGTGGACGCGCCGCCCCCCATCCATAGTTTTCCGCCGCCGGCTACTTCTATTTCCGAGTTACCTCCGAGGATGGTATAATCGCTGCTATTGTATCTAAGTATATTTACAGCTGAGCCTCCTGTATTTTTAAATTGAATATTCGCAGCGTTATCTAGAAGGATGTTCCCTCCGAAGACTTGCAATTTTGCTCCGGGGCTCGCCGTGCCGATACCGACGTTATTGGCAGATGTGTCCACGTAAAGCACATTGGTATCCACTGCCAGGTTCCCTGCCAGGTTGAGGCCTCCTCCAGAAGTAAAATCAGTAGCAGAAGCTCCTATATTAGTGATAAGGCTGTTATTCATATTCAAGTCGCCGCCGAATGATAAGGTGCCGTTAGCTACAGTTAGTCCGCCGAGATAAGCATTGCCGTTCACATAAAGCTTGTATGTGCTCAAGGGCGCGGTGGTGCCGATACCGACATTGCCGGAAAGGCGGGTAGTTCCGTTTACGTCGAGCGTTTCTGCGGGAGCGGCAGTGCCGATGCCAAAACGTCCGTTATCTAAATCAATCCGCGCATATTCAACTACATCGTCGTCTTCTAATGCAGTGCCAATCTTCCCGAAACCTATAAACCTGTTTGACTGGTTCGGGCCAAAAATCAGCGTGCCGTATTCTGTCCCGGTATATTGTAGTTTCATACCATAGGCTGTCGTTCCGGACTTATACACATAGTATCCGCGGTTTACGCTACCGGCTCCAGTAAGGGCCTGATTGTTAAGATTGACATCCCCGGCTATATCGAGTTTTACCGCGGGGCTGGTCGTTCCGATACCGACATAACCGTTACTCCTTAAGACTGTCAAGCCCGCATCCGGTAAATCATTATTTCCGTTAGCCAAAGTATTGCTACCGTAAAGCAAGTCTAACCTATTATTGTTGCCGTCATTTTTCCACTGGAAACCATATTCATTTGTCGTGGTTGTCTCAACAAGCTTAAGGCTTGCCGCGTTATTGTCAGTGCTGACTACGCGTATCATCTGCGCACCGGCTCCCGCTTCTCCCGATATGCCTCCAACTTGCAATTTATTTAACGGGTTCGTTGTGCCGATGCCTATACTGCCGTTATATAGAATCCTCATAGCTTCATTAAGAGCTGACCCGGATTCCGTGTAAAATGCGAGTTCGCTTGCACCACTACCGGCCGTGCTCCTAATACCTGCTATTCTGGCAACATGCCTATTAACCGTTGTACCTGTTGTTGTCCTAATATCAATTGCTGCCCCTGATTCTGCCGTTGTTGAATTGGTGCTTAGTTGCAAAAACGAAGAAATACTTCCCGATTGGGTTCTTGAAATATCTAACGCCGCGAGGTTCGGATTCGTTGTCCCGATACCGACGTTGCCATTCGTATCTATATAGAACCTGTCATAGACTCCGTTTGTGCCGAGAGATATCCCTTTGCCGGATGCGCCCAACAGATTAAAGGTGCCGGGTTTTGCGCCATCCCAGGTTATAGTCCCTTGGCCATTCCAACTCGCCCAATTCCTGAAATATGTTGAGCCGTTAACGTCAAGCGTTGCCCCCGGACTTACAGTGCCGATACCGACGTTGCCATTGCTTGCTATTCTAAGTTTTTGTTCGTTATTTGTGCCGAAATCTATTGTGGCACTATCCCTATTCCATATTCTCATATTCCGAGCCTCGCTGTGAGCGCTGCCATAGCGGGATATGTATGCCCCTCCAGTTGCACCTGACTGCTGATTGAAATTCAACTGTGTCCAGCCTGAAGTCTGAGTATTAATAATTTCAGCTCGTAAGCCGGCAGAAGCATCTTGAATGACCAGCTTCTCACTCGGGCTGGTCGTCCCGATACCGAGGTTACCAGCGTTAAGAGTCATCTGGCTATTAGTTCCGTTTGAGCCGAATCGCAGTTTATATCCGGATTCTGCAAGCAGTATCATATCGCCTCCGGAAGCAGCGATATTGCCACCGTTATTAAGCAGGATTTCATAATTATTTCCGTTATCAAGTCTCAATCCGACTTTAGAGCCCAAACTTGATAAATGCAATTTAGATTGCGGATTCGCTGTGCCGATACCGACATTTCCGCTTGTTGTTGCAAAGACAGCGTCTTCACTAACGGTAAGCTTCTTTAGGGTCATACTGGAGTTAGCTGCGGAGAGCGTGCCTGCGACATAGAGGCTGTCTACCGAAGCATTATCCCCTAACCAGGCACTGCCGTCCACTTCCAGGTTACCGCCTACATATAAACCGTTTGACTGCCCGGCATGATCAATGGTGCCTGAACCGACAGCAAGGCCTGCCCCGGGGCTCGCCGTGCCGATGCCGACACTATTGACGATATAGACATTGGGCGCGCCGTCATTGGCGTTGGCCCCGGCGATCTGCATCACGGTAACAAATGTCCCCGCATCCGAATCTTTCTTTTGGAAACTGAGGTCGTATCCGCCTGTGGCAATGCGGTAATTAGCTCCGTCGACGTCCGCGATCTCTATATTACTTGCCCCGCTAGGACTGCCAAATCTTGGGCTGCCGGCTACGTCAAGGATAAATGCCGGGCTCGTCGTCCCAATACCCACATTTCCGCCCGGTAAAATTGTCACCCGATCGCTAAGGGAAGTTTCGGGATTCTGATTGATGCCTGTCCTGAAGATCAGGCCATTAGTCCGGTCAGCAGCTATAGTACCTACATAATAATTATTATCCGTAAACTGAAGCGTTGCCCCTTTTGCCTGATTGCCGCTATTTGCGATCCTCAACGTTGCCGTACCGGTCCCGCTCGTGTTCGAATTCCAGATGCGTGAAAGCACGTCTCCCGTACTATCTACTCGAACATCTAATCTCGCCCCAGGATTTGTGGTCCCGATTCCGAAGTTGCCGGCAGTATTTATATATACCTTATCATCATCGCCGGCTCTTAATCTTAAAGCTCTCTGGCCATCGCCGCCTATAAGATCACCGACTACAATCGAAGAAGCATCAGCGCCTAAAACTGTCTGCCCGCCGATACCAATCGAACCGTTGACATCTAATACTGTCGCAGGGCTCGCCGTACCGATACCCACGTTTCCGCCAACCGTAAAGGTTACGATCTCTTCAGGATCGCTCCATGTCCCGCTCCTCCCGTATCCGGTTGTTGCGATATGCAGCTTATTATCATTGCCGCTCGGGCTGTAATTAGTCTCCAGCATAAAACTGCTTGTGCCATCTTCAGCCAAAACAATCCCTTCTCCATCAGCTCCGCTTCCGGCTAAGATATGAAGTTTTTTCTGCGGAGAATCCGTATTGATCCCGACGTTCCCGCTTGATGTGGCAAGATAAGTATCCTGAGTTACAGTAAGCTTCTTTAAGGTCATGCTGGCATTAGTTGCGGTTAATGTACCCATGACGGTTAAGGTATCGGATGTAGCGTCCCCTAAGTAAGTATTCCCGTCCACTTCTATGTTGCCTGTAACGTAAAGATCGTTAGCTGTGGTAGCGTAATTAGCGGTGCCCGCTCCGATAGCAAGGCCCGCGGCAGGAGCAGCTGTGCCGATACCGACTTTTCCGCCGTTCTCGGCTAACAAAACATTGGCGGTGTCAATCCTGAACATCGTATCCGCGGCAGTCATCTTTCTTCCACCGGAAGTATAGGCATAGCCCTTGAGTATACGCGTATACGTATGCGGCTGGATATACATCTCATTGGAATTATAATTACCTATCGCGTTATAATAACCGGATTCTGAAGTGAAGCGGATTTTATCTCCGGTGCCTCCGGCAGTCCCCTGGATATCAAGTTTCGCGGTGGGAGCTGTCGTGCCGATGCCGACGTTGCTCGTGCCGCCGATGGAAACAGCTTCTGTAGTAGCGCTGTTGTTCAACGGCCCGGCAAAAATCTGCAGGCGTTCAGTAGCTTCATTCACATTGGCCACGGACATCCAGAACCTGCGGGAATTATCGCTCACATTAAATTCTACTTTGGGCCTCTCTGAAGCTTCGTTACCGAGCGTTATGCCGGTTTTATTAGATTCGGTTAGGGCAGATTTTATAGTTCCCGCGGCGTGTAATTTAAAAACGGGGCTAGTTATACCGATACCGACATTTGCGCCTCTCATTAATACCTGGCCGGTACTGTCTACCGTAAAGCTTCCCGAAGGAGCTTCGCCGCTTATACTTGAAATGACCTTTGTCCAATCCCTGTCAACTATTTCAAAACTGGTATTTGTCGCGGAACTACCGCCGAGCCATACAGTCAAACCTCCGGTAGCCCTGCCGCCGCTGGTTTCTCTTCCTATTATGGCGTGGCCTGTATTTGGAGACCCTATTGAAGCGTAACTAAATGGACCTATACGTGTCGGGCCATTAACATGCAGCGTCGCTGTAGGTGACGCCACTCCGATACCGACGTTACCGTCGGTTTTCACTGTAACCTTTGCGGCATTGTCAGCAAATAATTGTAAATTCTTGCCGGCTCCGCCGCCGACCTGGACATAATTACCTGAAGGTTGATACCCAAAAAGGCCCCTGGAATCCGCCAATTTAATTTGAACATCAGCATCCCCCGTCCCGACTACCAACTTTGCTCCGGGGCTAGCAGTACCGATACCGACGTTACCGGAAGTAGTAGCAAAAGCAGCGTCTTCGGTAACGGTGAGCTTCTTTAAGGTCATGCTGGCATTATCTGCGGTTAAGGTGCCGGTAACAGTAAGTGTATCTGCCCCCGCATTGCCTA
>JAQTTS010000146.1 GCA_028710655.1 Dehalococcoidales bacterium | reverse complement strand
GTCAAACACTGCGGCATCAGTGAGTCAAACTCGGTAGTGGTGAAAGTGGCGTTCAGGGAGTCCTGCAAAAGGGCTTCCACTGCGTCCACGATCTCAGCATAACTTAAAGCCATAGTTCACCTTCTTATCTCGCTGGTTTCAGAGCATCCCTGCCGTAACGAGCAAGGATGCGGAGCTTGCCTTAACGCCACTACTGCCGGCGCCAGGTGGTTCGATATCTTCCCCCCATACCTCAAATAGAGCGTCCTGATCCGGGGCGGTTGTGTTCCATGTGGTATCGTCAACGGAATTACAGACATTGCCTCCGGCGTAAGGTGGTGACGAGACGTTTACCCTCCATTTAATATAATTACTTGCATCCCCGCCCCCTCCTGTTGCCACTATGACAATAGCGTATTTAACCCCGGACCCCAGGTTGTAGCCATCGCCCAGCGTGACCTCCCGCAATTCGTAGGGTGATCCAGTCGGTAGTGTGTCACCAACTAATGTACCAGAACAAAGGTCATTGACAGCCCCGGCCAGAGGCAGTCCGTCCGATGTAGCTCGAATGGATACCGTCAGATTGGGGCCTGTTCCCGTCTTGTAGACCATTACTTTGACAGAGGTGATCTTATAGTCCGCGGCGGGCGTGAAGGTCTGAGCAAACCGGTTGTTGCCGTAGATGGGCTGGTAGGCGTCGGAGCCGGTAACAAGAGATATTCTTTGCGTCGCAGCCATTATTCAAGTCTCCTGATTTTTCTGTGGCGTTTGATGTCCTTTAGCTCGACAATGCAGTTGTAGATACCGAAGCCGAAACAAAAGAGCATGAACAGAGTCTCGATGATCAGGACAACCCTGTTCGGTTCATAGACCACGTAGTTGAACGAGCCGTATTGCCAGATACCGATAAAAGGCACAATGAAAGCAGCGGAGATGCTGACCAGAAGACACGCCGCCCAGAAGCGACGTTTCATCGGCTTCATAGCGCACCTGCCGTAATGAGCTTGGCGGCAGAGGTTGATTTAGCACCGCCACCCAGTGAAACTCCCCACTCCTGGAACATGGAGTCCCTGGATTCAGCAGTCCATGAGATACCGTCAGACGAATAGTAGGCAGCCCCGCCAGTGTAAGCCGGGGAGCTGTTGTCCGATCTCCACTGGAGAGAGCCATGCTTTCCGGCAGCAGCAATGGCATACGTTACCCCGGCCTCCAGCGTCGCCCCTGCGCCGAGGGATATTTCTCTCCATTCGCCGGGGGCGCTTTCCGGCAGCCCGGTACGGTCAAGGTTGCCGGAAGCCAGAACTGTGGTTGTGGGCGCACCCTCGCTTGTCGTCGTGATATTAAAACCTACCGGATTGGCGGAAGGCCCCCACACCTTGATGAAAATGCTGCTTATCTTGTGCGTAAGCTGCGGCGTGAAAGTCTGCGCCCGGTAGTATGTTCCACAGTTCCGGTCTGCATCATCGCCAGTCTCATAACGCTCGTATTTGATTGCCACATCACACCTACATCCGGTAGTAGACCCGAAGGCCAGTCTGGACATCGTTGAACTGTAAGTTAGCAGCGTCCACCAGCGCCGCCGTCCACTGGAAGTTGTAGGTGTCGTTACCCACGACTGTTGAGGCGATATCGAGGTCGCCGAGGATAACGTCTCCGCCTTCCCGGGTCGTAGCTGCCAGAGTAAAGAGGTCGTCCGCCAGGGTGATGGCATTGGCGAAAGCACCCGGCGTGTCATCCCGCACCTGGATGAACTGCGCGCCGTTCAGCTTGTTGGCTGTGGCAGCGGTGTTCTCGACGGCGCGGTACTTGAACAGAGCGATCACGCGGACCACCGTCGCTCCGGAAGGAATATCCGCGACAACCACATCGGGCAGGGCGACATTGGATCCTGGCGCTTCGGCATCGGCGAGTTGTACTTCTTCCTGAGTGGCACTCCAGAAATCCAGGTTAGAGTAGATCCCTTCCGTCCTGGTAATGATTTCTTCTGTCCGATTGTCTGTATACTTTTTAGTTGCCATAGTTACACCTCTTACGCACCTTGACCAGCATAGTTGATCTCGTAAGTAGCGTGGGAATCATCTACAGTGGACTCCACCTGCAAGATAAGCTCGTGATACTGCCCGTTGTACTGGAAGCGGGCATCCTCGCCTGCCGCCAGAGCCGTTTCCGCTACAAGTTCATCCTCTTTGCCGGAGGTCTGCGATTCGTGATACCTCGCCAGCAGCTTGTAATCCAGACTGTTGGCTGCGTCGGTATTCACCAGGTGGATGGTCTTCTCTCGCAGCTCGGCGCAGCTCCAGGTGAGAGCGGAAGCGAAGTCGTTTGTTGTTGTGCCGGTAATCCGGCCTTTATCTACTTTCCACATATCAGTCTCCTAGACCTTGACGGTCTCTTTAAGCTGCTCCAGTTCCTTGCCGCCGACAGTATTACCCTTCATACCGAGGTACTCTGCCTGCGTCCTGATGTTGTCGGTAATGCTCATGCCGGCATTTACGGGCGGGATAATGGCGAAGAAAAGGGCCTCGCCGTCAGAAGTGACAACGCAGGATTTAAGTTCCTTGATCTCGCTTGCCTTGAGCTTTTTGAACTCTGAAAACGGTATTTCTGGAATGAGCATGAAGCCTCCTTAAACAGGAGAGAGGGGTGGTTAGCCCCTCTCTTCTAGACTTTGAATCCCCTGATATATAGCCCGACCAGGATGGCGTCCCCACCGTCCGGATCAACCAACCCGGAGAAGAACCTGCCCGGTTTGGCGAAGTCAGCATCAAAAGCCGCCAGTACGCTCACCCGCAGCAGCTTGTTGTCGGCGGCGGATTCCACTGTAGCCTGCGCTGTGACTGCCGTCCCGGTGTCCTGGTTGTTGGCTGCCCCTTTGTATGCGCCTACTAGCGAGAAGTCGATGTCGAGGGCAGTTGCTGCCTGCATATCAAAGATAAGGGCGGCCTCACTGAGGGAGATCAGACCAGAGGGTAATCTCCCTTCAACGTAGCCGGTGACAGCGGCAGAGTCCATGTCGGGGCCTTCCCACCCAGCGTCAACCGCATGGGCTTCGATCGCTCCGGCGTCTCCAAGGGCGTTAAACGTGCCGGGGCGAATGAACATCTCGAACTCCTGCGGCTCCTTGATGTCGATCAGACAACGGGATGTGTCCAGCGACCTTCCGACAACTTGGATCATGTCGCCGTCGGTTGCAGGGCGCGTCTCGGTGATAGCGCCTGCCGTTCCCGAAAGGTACTGCGCCGTATCGGCGGTATATGGTGCGTCCTCGTCGAAGAACAGGCATTTCTTGCAGGCCCGGATCGTCTGTCCGCCTCTGCCGCCCTGTAATGCCACGTATTGAGCGTAGATATAAGCAGCGGCATCAGCATCTGCTTTTACCCAGCCAGACGAATAGCCCAGGATATCTCCTGGGCTAATGTCTTGGCCTGCTTTCACAGCCAGTTCTACAACTTTTTCAGGGAAAAGTAACTTTGTTGGATAGCTCATCTGCTACCCCCTTATGAGTCCGTGATTGCTTTGTTGGCTACCTGTGCATTGAGAGCATCGTTGTAGGGCATCACTCTCAGCATCAGGCCCCAGCGCAGGGATGACACATCGGCGTCGGCGTTCTGTGTGACCGATAGGTAAGAGTCCGTGGATGTCCCTTTGGCCTTCCATATGGGTAGTGATGTTGTGCAGGCCAGCGCCGGGGGATTCAGAACAGAGAATACGCCGGCAGCATTGTTTACCATCGAGTCACAGATGCACTCGCTGGTATCAGCGGCATCCGTGCCGACGGCATCGTCGCAGAGGCCGACGTCAATGTCACCGTCATGGGCGTCCAGCGTGGTGATAACGATGAGAGCTTCTAGTATGATCAAGTCCTGGTAAAACGGGTTTTCGCAATAGTACAGCAGATGCGCACTGTCGCAGTCGGAGGCGGCGGAAAGCCCGGGAAACCTCATCCAGAAATCGCGGGCCGCTCCGGTTGTATCCTGCCCCTTGCTGAAATCTACCTCCATTGCTCTTGCTACGGGAGTACCAGCCATTGTTATTTACCTTCTTTTCTTTATTTTGATCTCCCCTTTTCGACCTTTACGTCAAGGCTGCGCCAAACAGTCCGGCCAGTGCCCTCTTGGAGCGCAAGCTCAGTCCGGCGTAAAACTTGATTCTCGTTCTCTTAGCGTCCTTGGTTTCTAGCTTCTCAAATTTTTCGATCTGGATCATGCCTTCGCCGTTGATGCCACAGAGCCCATCCTCTCCTAGCCTGGCCGCGAAGATAGGGAAGGTGTCATTGCCGGCGGCGTAGGTTGTGGTCGGGGTATAGGAAGCCGGGGCAAAGACCAGCGAGGACGGGTCGGGAAAGTTGGTGGGAATGAAGTCGTCGCGGATGATCTGTATATCTCCGTAACGTGTCACCATGTAGCCCAGCTCATCCCTGTCATGGGTCAGGTTATTACCGGCAGCCCGGGCAAGAGAACTGATCTTCTGAATGCCCATCCAGTTCATAATCAGGTGAGTCGCCTTCGGTTTTACCGCTGAAATGAGGTGGTCAATCATGTCCAGGGTCAAGACAGCCGAGGCGCCAGACGCTGCACACAGTACCTGAGCGTTGTTGCCGGTGCCGGGCAGGTAATACAGTGAACCATCGAGGTCTGTGGCTCCGGTATTGGCAGAAGTCGTTTCGCACTCGCAGAGCAGGCGGATGAGCCCCTTGAAGTTCTTGGCCGCGCTGTACTTGGCGACGGCGGTGGTCTGGCCCAAAATCGCCAGCTCCTCAAACCAGTCGGCTACCGCTTTGGATTTCAGCTCGATGACTGAAGCCATCACATCTTCACCGGCTGCCAGGTTGCCGAAGTTGTCCACATCGGCATCGCCGCCCAGAATGGCCAGCGGATGGTCACGGTATTCCCATGTCGGGGGAGATTCCTGCCATGTTTCGGCGACCTCGTAGGTATCGGCGCCGCCGGAAGTCAACTCCATTTTGGTACGGGTAATGTTGTTATCAGAGAGCTGCACAAAAGGCAGGGTCCTCAACAGTTCGGAAGTAGTAATAATTGTCTTCGCAATACCAGCTCTTACCTCGGCATCCGGACCGAGGAACTTGTATTGTGCTAAGGTCGTACTCATTTATTCCTCCAAATCAAGTTTTCTTTTTCAGCCCGTGAACAATTAGTTCCCTGGCTGACATTTTTGATGTGTCTACTCCGCCCCCATTCGTCGTACCCGGGTCAGGCTTGATGTTCTGCTGCTCGTTCTGCTGCGCCTTCTTCGTCCAGAGGGTATCGGCTATCTTGCGGATAGCTTCTTCGGTGGTGGCATTGGCGATACCTGTAAGGCTTTTCAGCTTCGCCTCATCGCCGCCTTCGTACTCTCCGGCAATCTTGCTGACCGTCTGCGACAGCTTGAACTCTCTGGCGTTCTTCACGTCCTCGTCCCACTGCACCTTCTCCGTTTCCAGCGCCGTTCTCTGTGCCTTGAGGTCTTTCAGCTCCTTTTCGGAGTCGGCAACAAGCTGCAACAGTTTCTTCTTGTCGGGGTCGTCCTTGGAGAGGGTCTCCGCCAGCGATTTTGCTTTGGCGATTTCGTCCTGCGCCTCTTTGATAAGGGTCTGGTTGGTCGCCAGTTGTGATTTCAGAGTGTTATTCTCTTCTTCGATAGCCTTGTATTTCCGTCCCCATTCAGCCCCGACAGCAGCTACTTTGTCCTCGTGTTCCTTCACCGGTATGAGTTTTGGAGCGTTGTTTGGAGTAGTCTCATTCCCGGAATCAAGAGACTGTCCCTTGTCTGAGA
>JAQTTS010000145.1 GCA_028710655.1 Dehalococcoidales bacterium | reverse complement strand
TCCCCCGAGGGGAATATTGATTCCAGGCTGAACCACATCATCGAGGTCACCCCAAAAACCAGAAGGCGTAGGAGTATTAAGGGGGAGCCCGGCGGCGACATCACCAAGGGCTTCTATCCCGTCGATGGGGGCATCCTTTACCCCCGGAGTCCCGAGGGCATCAAGGATTTCAGCAGATGCCTTTCCTTTCTTTCGGGTGATAAACCCTATAAGGTCGGCAACACTATCACCTTCTACCGTGATGTCGACAATCTTTGTTCCCCCGGGAACAGCAACGACTGTTTTGTCGGCGGCCTTGGCAACATCATGCACAAAAGATATGCCGCCACCATCCCTGGAAATTCGAGCCAGTCGAGTCCCATCCCCAAGGGCGTCCATATCGTCGATGGAGAGCCTCCCCTCCCTGGCAAGCTTCCTGGCCAGATCGGTGGTCCTCCTCAGGGAATCGTCAATCTTGGTTGTCATGCCGACCATGGTGGATTCGATGGGTTTGACACCCATGTCAGTTAGTGCCGTATAGAACAGTGTTCTAACGTCGTCAATGTTATCGGCCTTGGAGATACTCTCCAGGAGGTCGGTCCCTTCTTGAGTGGCCAGAATCTTTTGGAGGTCCGGGAAGTCCTCTAACAATCGGGCCGCACCCTTACCCTCCTTGTTGAGCTTAAGGATACGTTCGGCCGTTTTAGTGAAGTGGGCAGTGTTGACGATCTCGTCAACATTCTTAGAAGTGAAGGCATAGGCTGTACGAGTCCAGACGTTTCTCATTCCAAAGGGAAGGTTGGTGGTTCCCTTCCCCCTGAGGGGAACAGACGCCTTTAATGCTCTCACCAGTCTTGAAGCATCTACCATCTTGTCGGCGGTAGGGATGGTTTTAGCTGCTTCAACCCCAACCCCGAGTCCGGCAGCAATGTTCAGCGGATCAAAGACTACGAGGTTGAACCCGTCGATGATGCCAGACCCTACTTCCCATGCCCCGTCCGTTGGGTCGGCCCCCAACGTATACATGGTGTTCTGTCCAATGGTTAGCTCTTTACGCCACGAGTAGTCTTCCGGGTTGAAGTGTTTCTGCCAAAGATTGATGGGGTTGATGCCCTCTAGAATGGGCTGAGCGAAAGCCCTGTAGGGGGCATCCATCACCTCGCCGAACCGACCGAAGCCTGACTGGGCTGAAGTGTCTCTCTGTTGTTCTCCCCTAACCCGTCGGGCAATCTCCCACAGATAGTTCCATCTTTCGTCACCTTCCCTTAGGGTGGGGTTTTCTTCCCACATGGCAATGGCCTGGGCGGCCACGTTCGCCCGATACCTTTGGGGGGTTGTAGCCAAGAGAGTGGCTAAAAGGTCGTTCTGTCCCTCATCTAGGGAGGATGAAACCCTGTCGAACAGCTCCGCTACCGTTTCCTGGTCCTTCAAAAGAAACTGGAGATCCTCAGAAGTATATAGGGCTTCATTTCTTTCGAATGCAGCCGAAAGCAGGTCCGTCGCTATGGACTGAGAATACTTGTCGTCGTAGGTCCCCACGGCCGCAGCAACCTCGGGAAGGAGGAACACTGACATGGGGTCGTTTCTCAGAACGGCCGATAGGCCAGGATTAAACTGATCTATGAAGTCGGCGGTCTGCCCAATACTGTCGAGAGTTTCCTCGTCAACATCATATTGGGGGGCACGCCAAGAGCGGGTAGTTTCGTAGTAGTTGTTGAGTTCCGCCTCGGTGCGCATCTCTGGGGTAACCCAAGGAGTCCAAGCCAGCCCAGAGTCGTTGAACGCAAACTTAATATCCAACTCGCCTTGGGGGTCCCTACGAAGTTTCTGTCCGGTACCACTAGACTCAAAGGTTGCCCCAAACCACTCCCCAATCTGCTGCACCTGGGAAGGCCCACCGTCAACCAGCGAGGATGGGGTATACTCTTCTTCCTCTAGCTCCCTAGCGTCTGTCACTAGGGAAACGTCGTTTGGGTCTCTCTCTGTCACTGTCTGATCATTTCCTCAATCTGGGAGTCAATGTCATTAAGGTCGACAACGTTGGCCGAAGGAACATAAGGGGAGTTAACCATCTCCCCTAGTCGGGCGACAAGAACAGACCGCAAACCAGAGGACTGTGCCTTCGACGCCGCCAACCTCTTCAGAAGTGGAGCCCAGGCACGGGTGTTTACACCAACCATTCCCCCCGGGTCCGAATCGGGGTCTAGGGTGTTTCCGAGTTTCGACGTTAAGAAATCCAGAGGATTCGGCACCCCTGTCGGCTGCCCACCCGAAGGCGGGGCCGAGCCCCCCGGCGTCGCCTGCATACTTGGTGCGGCCGACGGTTGGGTTCGTATTGGTGCTATCGACTGTGCCTGTTCCAGTCTCTGGACGTCCCCATATTGGAGGTCACTTCCGTGGAGGCCTGGCGTTTTGGGGGCCTCAAGGTCGTGCCTCTTAGAGTTGGCCCCAACCCCCGGAGGTTGAGCCGGTCTCCCATACTGTTCCGTAGGCATAGCTCCACCGGGCATTACGCACCTGCCATCAGGGCCATCGGGTCAAGCCCCGGCGGGAGGGGAGGCTCACCACTGGTCTCCCCTCCCATTTCCTCTGGGGGCATAGGGGCTTCTGGGACGGTTAGCGCCCCCATGCCTGTCTGGGCGGCCTGAGCCGCCTGAGCCTGAGCCTGAATCTCTTCATTATATTTTTCCATGACATCAACCAGGGGAATACCCTTGCGTGCCATCTCCTTGCGGAGCTTACCCCACAACAACATGTCGAGCTGCCCCTGTGCGGCCTGGGCCTTGAAGGAGGCCACAGCTATCTCGTCCATTGTTTCCACTTCGATCTCCCGTAAGAGCTGGTCTACGTCGGAAACACCGGGCATCTCCTCCATGGCTCTCCGCTTAGGGAAGAAGCCAGCCTGATTAGCCTGAGTGATTTGTAGGAACCCCTGATATCCGCCAACCCCGAAGCCGTAGTGCACGTCAACGTGGGTGCGGTCAATATCCACGGAGGGGGTGTAAGCGTCCCTCCAGCGGTGGCCCTTCTTGACCCCGTAAATGGATTTCTCTTCGTTGGGCCAAAGCTTCTGATCCATTTTGAAACACATTTCCAGTACGTCTTCAAGACCAGAAGAAATAGTGTCCCAGTACCTTCCAACCACGGTGTCGATGGCTTCCGACAACTGCTCTAGGGTCTTAGCTGACGTGTAGCTTGCCTTTGACTGGATCTCTCCCTGGCGCACCTCAGTGTTTCGGTTGAGGATACGGGAGAATCTTTCCAGCATCTCAACGTCCCTGTCGGCCTGAAGGGTGACAGACGGAGACAGTGACCCTATTTCCCCCGTGCTCGAAAGCTTGTTGACTGTGTGGGGACCAATTTTGATCTGACCTTCATCCCCCTTAACCCAAAGCATCGGGTAAACAACCCTGTCACCAAACGCCAACTTCTGAGAAATGATTCGGCTAATGGCAACCATTAACGTAATCTGGTCCTGGAATTGGGATAGTCCGTAAGACGAGTTGGGGGAAAAGGTTTGGAACACCCTTGCAGGGACGAACCCCAGGCCGTGCTCCTCCCTTGAAATGTATCCGGTCTCGGAGGCTACAAGCCACTGAACGTCGTCAACATATTCGTAAACCTTGACTTTCTTTCCGGTGCGCCACGGCTCCCGCCGAAGCGTCACCATATCCATTCGGGAGGCCTCTTGCTCGTCTATCTCATACTCGAAAAGACAGTCAGTCAACTCCATGGGGCGATTACCGGAGCGCCTCTTGACCCCCGGGTAGGTTGTCCGAGGGTCAACTAGGGTCGGTACGGGTTTCTTGTTCTCGGAGTCGGGACGAACCAGGACGACGGCCCTGCCGGTCAGCATCCACCAGGCCAACTCCCACATAAACTCCGCTGGGGATGGTTCGGCACTGTTGAGGTAGCTGAACGCAATGTTCTCGATGAGCCCAACCTTTTTCAGTTCCTGGTTGGTCTGGTTTATGGGTTCGCCCCTAATGTCGGGCATTCGACCGATAGTGGTAGCCAGGTCGTCGTGAGCCAACCTGCCCATATTGATTATGTGTTTCGGCTCGTTAGCCGGAAAATATTTTGCATATTCTTGGGGGAGGTTGCCTTCGTAAAGGTTGGCGATATCCCTGATCGCCTTGACTCCCCCGTCGTCTCGGCGTTTGTCTGCTGTTTCTTTGAGTAAAGTGAACGTTTCGGTCTGGGACATAGTTTACCTAATGTTAAAGAACGTATTCTGGGTCATCTGTATTCCACATTTCAGGCGAAAGATCAAGAATATAATTCTGCTCCCGAAGATGGGGTGGAATGTTTTCGTAGCCCAACTGGTAGCCGGGAACGGTAGTTTTCATTTCGTTGATCCATTTTGTGGCCATGCCGTCCGCAAGCCAAGCGGCCATGGGAATGTCGTTTGGTTTGGCCGGATAGCGTTTGAACCATTTTATGAGAGACTCGGTTTTTTCGATGTCCTGGTCGGTCTTGTAGGGAAAAGAGAAGTATCCGTCCCGCATCCACCGGGACAGCATGGGGATTCCCATTGCTGGATCGTTTTTCCGTTCGTCGGTGTTCCACTCGTCGGTAATAAACTTCAGTTCTCTTTCCCCCGCACGAATTCGGGGATCACGGGCCAAGGACTTCATGTAGGCGTTGATTTCTATTCGAACTCGTCGCAAGTTATATGATCTGACGAAGTTGAGAATGGTGTCCGGGTTTCTCTCAGGTGACTGCCTCTTGGCCCACCAGTCCACAACGTACCTTCTCCCGCAAGAAGAACAGACGGCTTCCACGAAGGCCGCACTATAGGATGACCCCTTTGATTCCCCGGAAGCCGGATCGAAGCCGAGAACAGTGACAACCCTCCCACAACAGGTTACGGGCTCCCCATACGACCTGGACGAGTCTTTCACACCGAAAGTTTTTGCACCATCAGGGAGAACCGGGGGGAGGTTCTTTCCTTTAGGGTCGGTGTCCGAACATTGAACATATGGGGATTCCAGGACCGCCGAATCAAAGAAGGAAACACCGAGCGGCCTACGGTTCTGCTGATAGATGTATTCAAAGAACTCGTCGGTCAGTGCAGCTCTCTGCGCATCCAAGAACCCCATACCCCTGTACTCTGGCCAGAGAAGACAGTCCCAGTGGGGGGCGTTCGGGTCGGTGGGGCATTTTTCTGTGTCGTGGGCTTTCTTCTTGCAAATATAGACCCTCTGACTCTCAGTGTTCAGTGTTGCCATGTCGTCCTCTATCAGGGACGGAATGTCGGGATACTGGGATGGGACGTGAGAGCCCACGAATAGGATTGGGGTCCAAGCTTCCCTTCGGGTGAACAGTTCAGACCGAACCCAACGATAGTCTCTTTGTCCGGTCGTTTCCGAGTCTACCCTGTCTAGGGATTGCGGGTCGTCCATGATGATAATGTCTGAGTCGATTGATCTGATGTTGGATCGAATACCTACGGGGCGAAATGTAGGAGACGTTTGAGGGATTGTACGCTTGGCTACGATGAAGGAGTCTGTATTCCATTTGTTGTTGTCTGATTTGAATGGACCATAAAGCCTTATGAGTTCGGTGTTGGACTCCAGCTCAGCCTTTACTAGTTCCATTCCCTCCTTAGATATTTCGAGGGTGCCTTGAAGGTAAATGATTCTAATGTTGGGGTTGTAACATATAAGCCAAATTAGGACGTGAAGGACTAGCTCCGACTTTCCCATTCGGGGGGCAAGGAGAACAAATACAGCGAAGAGAACCTTTTCCATTTCCTCTATGGCCTCCATCTCCCCAGCTCTTCCCTGGGCAATGAGAGAGTTCAGGTCTGC
>JAQTTS010000144.1 GCA_028710655.1 Dehalococcoidales bacterium | reverse complement strand
AATTCGGTAGCAAACTCCCGATACTGGGTGTCTGTCTGGGACACCAGTGCATCGGTTATAGCTATGGAGCTAGCATTGGCCGCGCCGCTGAAATCAAGCACGGGAAGTCATCGCTTATCTATCACGACGGCAGGGGGCTTTTCAAGAGCTTGCCCAATCCCTTCTCTGCTATTCGCTATCACTCCCTGGCGGTAATGAGCGATCATCTACCCGACTGTCTTGAGGTCAGCGCCCGGACAGCAGATGGTATCATTATGGGGCTGCGTCATCGCCGGTTCTCGGTGGAGGGTGTCCAGTTCCACCCGGAGTCGATTATGACTGAGGTAGGTAAGGACCTGCTGAAAAACTTTCTGGACTACATGAGGCAGTAAGAATAATGATCAGAGAGGCTATTGGAACGGTTGCTGACGGCTGTTCGCTCACTTTTGAACAGGCTTCAACAGTAATGAATGAGATAATGAACGGTGATGCGACGCCTTCGCAGATTGCCGCTCTGGTTGTGGCATTACGGGTTAAAGGAGAGACCGTAGATGAGATAGCCGGGTTGGCCAGTGCTATGCGTGAGAAGGTGATACCGGTCATGACGGCCATCCCCGTGGTTGATACCTGCGGTATGGGAGGCGATGAGTTTGGGAGCGTCAATATCTCTACGGTGGCTGCTCTGATAGCAGCCGGAGCCGGGATTAAGGTAGCTAAACACGGGAACCGGGCAATGAGCAGCCGTTGTGGCAGCGCTGATGTTCTGGAAGCACTGGGAGTTAATATTGAACTAGGGGCCGAGGCGGTAGCCGAGTGTTTGGAGAGAATAGGCCTGTGTTTTATGCTGGCGACTATTTTCCACCCGTCGATGAGGTTTGCTGCTACTACCCGTCGGGAGATTGGTATTCGTACCGTATTCAATATCCTGGGCCCGTTGACCAATCCGGCCCGAGCCGAATTTCAGGTTGTCGGCGTACCTACTGGAGAGTTGAGCGAGAAAACAGCCCGTGTCCTGCACTCCCTGGGCAGTAAGCATGCCCTGGTAGTGCATGGCAAAGACGGTATGGATGAAATATCGATAAGCAGTCCCACCCTGATCTGGGAGGTCACTCCGGACGGGGTGTTGTCTCCCTATGAAGTCTCACCGAAGGATTTTGGTTTTGAAGAGGTGGGTCCTGAGGAGATTAAGGGCGGTACCGCTAGAGATAATGCGGGAATAATACGTCGAATCTTGGGTGGGGAGCGTGGGGCGGGACGTAATATTGCCGTTATGAATGCAGCAGCGGCCATGGTCGTCGGCAAAAAGTCATCGGACCTGGTGTCAGGAGCACGCCTCGCTGAAGAGGTAATCGACAGCGGTATGGCTCTGGAAAAACTGAATGCCCTGGTAAAATTAAGTCAGAGTCTGGACAGGTATGGCAGCAATGTTAGATAACGTACTTAGTATGATCATTGCGAATAAAAGAGAGGAGCTTGAGACAAGGAAGCTGGATATGCCCCTGTGTGCTTTGGAAGAACGGATTGCTCAGCGAAGAGTACCACTTGATTTTGGCGCGGCCATCAATCGGAGCCGGGTGCAGTTGATTGCCGAGGTCAAGCAGTCATCACCATCACGTGGGGTGCTCTGTAATGATTTCAACCCGGTCAGATTGGCTAACGAGTACGCTGCTGGTGGTGCGGCAGCCATCTCGGTACTCACCGAGGCAAACTACTTTGGGGGTAGCATCGACCACCTGGTTGCTATCAGGATGGAGGTCAACCTACCATTGCTAAGAAAGGACTTTATCTTCGATCCGTACCAGATATACGAGTCAGCGGCTTATGGTGCTGATGCCCTATTGTTAATAGTAGGCGTCTTGAGCCAGCAGCAGCTTGATGAATTGCTTTCCTTAAGCCATGGTTTTGGCATGGGGTGTCTGGTTGAGGTTCATAATGAATCCGAGATAATCCGGGCTCTTCAGGCCAAGGCCGGGGTTATCGGCATCAACAACCGGGATTTGAATAGCTTTGCTGTCGATGTTGATACTACCTGTCGGCTGCGGCCGTTACTGCCTGAATCGACAATCGTAGTTAGTGAAAGCGGCATCAACAGCCGGCGTGATGTAGAAAGGCTGGAGGAGTGCGGTGTCGATGCAATACTGGTCGGAGAGGCTCTGGTTACCAACAATGATGTTGCGGGCAAGATAAGGGAGCTGATGTTATGACCCGGATCAAGATTTGCGGCATCACGGAAAAATTGCATGCTCTGGCGGCTGTCGACTCCGGCAGTGATTTTATCGGGCTGGTTTTTGCTCCCAGCCGGCGGCAGGTAAGCATATCCCGGGCGCAGGAAATAGTAAGCGTAATTAAGGAGCGTAACCATACGGCCGAGGTGGTGGGAGTCTTCGTCAATGCACCTGCTTCCGTTGTGAACAGGACTGCTGCCACCTGCCAACTGGACTGTATCCAGCTGAGCGGAGATGAGTCCTGGACTTACTGCCGTGAGATTAACCGGCCGTTGATTAAGGCGGTGCGAGTAGCTCAGGGACAGACTCCTGAGGCAATATGTGATGCTTTGGCCATTGGTGACAGGTTGCTATCCAGTCAGCAGCACCTTTACCTTCTTGACTCTCTGGTTAAAGACAGTTATGGTGGAACAGGGGTAACCTCCGATTGGGGACTCTTTCGAGAGGTAGCCAAGCAGTTTCCTGTAATTATCGCCGGAGGGCTCACTCCGGGAAATGTGGCCCGGGCCATTGTGATGATATTGCCATGGGGTGTCGATGTCTCATCCGGGGTGGAATCAGGCGGAACAAAGGATATAGCTAGAATTAAAGCTTTTGTTGATGCGGTAAGGAGGGCCGATGGGAGAGAATAACAGGCAGTTGCCTAACGAACGGGGATACTTCGGCGAGTACGGAGGTAAATTTGTCCCCGAGACTCTGATGCCGGCACTTGGAGAACTGGAGCAGGCCTATATAAGCGCCCGGGCCGACTCTACCTTCGAGCGGCGGTTTGATCAGCTATGTCAGCAGTATGTCGGTAGACCTACCCCGCTGTATCCGGCCGAGCAGCTGTCAGCGGAGATGGGCGGTGCTGTCATCTTGCTGAAACGGGAAGACTTGGCTCACACCGGTGCCCATAAGATTAACAATGCCCTGGGTCAGGGATTACTGGCGAAGCGGATGGGGAAAACGCGGATTATTGCTGAGACCGGTGCGGGTCAGCACGGGGTAGCTACTGCTACGGTATGCGCGATGTTGAGCCTCAAATGTATCATCTATATGGGTGAAGATGATATCAAGCGCCAGTCAGCTAATGTCTTACGTATGAGACTGCTGGGTGCCGAGGTGCGCTCTGTAGACTCAGGCAGCCGTACCCTGAAGGATGCCATCAATGAGGCTATCCGGGACTGGGTCACCAATGTCGAAACTACCTACTATCTCTTCGGTACTGTAGCCGGTCCGCACCCGTATCCGATGATCGTCCGCGACTTCCAGTCGGTAATCGGCAGGGAAACAAAAGACCAGATCCGGGCTATGTATAACCGGCTTCCCGATTATCTGGTTGCCTGTGTTGGTGGGGGAAGCAACGCTATGGGGCTGTTCTCGCCATTTTATACCGATAAAGAGGTTAAATTCGTTGGCGTAGAGGCTGCCGGAGCCGGACTGAAGAGCGGCCGCCATGCCGCTTCGCTATCTGCAGGCAGGAGTGGTGTTCTGCATGGTACCAGGTCGTACCTGCTTCAGGATGGTAACGGTCAGATAGCAGAGACTCACAGCATTGCTCCTGGTCTGGACTATCCGGGGGTTGGTCCCGAGCACAGCTACTATAAAGATACCGGCCGGGCCAGCTATGTGGCGGTTACTGATGTTGAGGCGCTGGAGGGTTTTCGGCTCCTTTGTCACACCGAGGGTATCATTCCGGCGCTGGAATCGGCCCATGCCATATACCATGGGTCTAGACTGGCCGCCGGTTTGAGTCGAGACCAGCTTGTCGTGGTGAATCTTTCTGGCCGTGGTGATAAAGATCTGGATATCGTCGTTAAGACAATGGGGATGGCGCAATGAATCGTATTCAGGATATCTTTAGACCGGGGTATCGGGCACTGATTGCCTATCTGACCGTGGGTTATCCTACGTTGGAAACAACCCTTGAGGCAGCGGTCCTGCTTGCCAAAAGCGGCTGCGATCTCATTGAACTTGGTATCCCTTTCTCTGATCCGCTGGCCGATGGTGCTACCATCCAGAAAGCAAGCTACCAGGCTCTCAGGCAGGGGGTTACGTCACAGGTCTGCCTTGAAGCAGCGCAGGAGATAAAACGGAGGATAGCGACGCCGCTGGTGTTTATGGGATACTATAACCCGATACTGAACTTTGGACTGGAGGCATTCTGCCGCTCGGCAAGCCAGGCCGGTATTGATGGTTTAATAATTCCGGACCTGCCGCCGGAAGAAGGTGAGGAACTGGAGGCGAATATGAAAAAGCACGGACTGGATCCTATCTACCTGCTGAGCCCCGCCAGTTCCGAGGAACGTATCTTACTGGTGACGCAAAGGTCCCGGGGTTTTATCTACCTGGTCTCTCTGACCGGTGTTACCGGAGTCAGGCAAAGCCTGCCCCCGGGGCTGGAGACTTTTGTCGGGCGGGTCAGGGAAAAAACAGAGCTTCCCCTCTGTGTCGGATTTGGTATATCCAGCTCGGAGCAGGCCGGTAGAGTAGCCAGAATAGCCGATGGTATTATCGTCGGCAGCCGTCTCATTCAGCTAATTGAAGAAGATAACTCTCTCTCTTCCCTGAAGTCTTTCACCCGGAGCTTAAGAGAGACCCTTGACCAATATCACTGAAGAGAAAGGAGGAAACCGGATAGACGACAGGTTACTGTGATTGCACTATAATCATAATAACTATAGAGGTATCCCCTTATATCCTAAGGGTAAAGATACCCCGGTAAATGAAAAGCTTACAGGAGGTAAAAATTGGAAAGAACAAAGTTCATTCTTGACGAAGAGAAGATGCCGACCAGATGGTATAACATCCTACCCGATCTTCCCAAACCGCTGCCGCCGGTCTTACATCCGGGAACCAAGCAGCCGGTAACCCCCGACGATTTAGCGCCTCTGTTCCCAATGAGTCTTATCATGCAGGAATTCAGTCCTGAGCGCTACATTGAGATTCCTGAGGAAGTACAGGCAATTTATCGTACCTGGAGGCCGACTATTCTGTATCGGGCACACCGGTTGGAGAAGCATCTGGACACGCCGGCTAAGATCTTCTACAAATATGAGGGGACCAGCCAGGCGGGTAGTCACAAACTTAATACCGCAGTGGCACAGGCGTATTACAACAAGGTGGAAGGTACCAGGCGGATAGCGACCGAAACCGGAGCCGGGCAGTGGGGCAGCGCCCTAGCAATGGGCTGCAGGTTCTTTGATATTGAACTCAAAGTATATATGGTCAGGATCAGCTATAACCAGAAACCCTACCGCCGCGTTATGATGGAGGCCTGGGGTGCCCATTGTGTCCCCAGTCCCAGCCCCGACACCAAGGCAGGACGGGATATGCTGGCGAAAGATCCAGACTGCCCCGGCAGTCTGGGTTTGGCTATCAGTGAGGCAGTTGAGGACGCCGCTCTCCGTGAAGATACCCACTACTCTCTGGGCAGTGTGCTCAACCATGTCCTGCTGCACCAGACTATCATCGGTGAGGAGACTAGACTGCAAATGGAGATGGCCGATGCCTATCCTGACATTATCGTGGGCTGTATGGGAGGCGGCTCAAATTTCGCCGGGCAGTTCCTGCCCTGGATGAAGGATAAGCTTAGCGGAGCCAAGCGTAATCTGCGGATTATCGGTGTTGAACCGGCAAGTTGCCCCAGTCTGACCAGAGGGCCATA
>JAQTTS010000143.1 GCA_028710655.1 Dehalococcoidales bacterium | reverse complement strand
TCTATAAACTCCCCGTCTCACTGCTTTGTCCGCCAATGGTATGACCTTATGTATGCACATCATTTGAATGTCGTCACTAATATTACAGATACCACAGGAGCAATACATGGTGCCAGGGGTCATTCCAATAACTGGCGTGCTTACGCCGGCATTGGTGTTACAGATTACGGTATCCGTTGTGGGAAGGGAACCACTCCTGTAAGCAATCTTGATTACGCGCTGGAATCTCCTATCGAGGAAGGAGTGGGACTCAATCAACTAAACCATCTCGCCACAACGGTAGTATATCCAGCTGTAGTGGGGGACACCTGCTCTTGTCAGCTGCAGCGCTCCATGACTAATAACAGCCCTGCTCCTATCACAGATATTACCGAGATAGGCTGCTATGTTCGGATGTGGGTTGGCTGGTATGTTCTCGGATTTCGTGATGTTGTTCGCCTGGCGCTTCGTCCAATCGATATACCGGTCGGTGGAACCATAGACATACATTATACGTTGAGTGTGACAGTATGAGTATAGAACTTACTTATAAACTTGCTCGCTATCGAGGAGAGAAACTGCTTGAACAAAAGAGCGGTAAAGCTCATAGTTTCGTCCAGGCATGGCTTATACTCATGTTTATTCACATGACATCTATAAATAGAACTATAAGAGATACAGGAGGAGTTAATCGCACCGCTGTAGAATACGAAACCAGCTTCGAGGCAGAGGGAACAACGTCCAATAGTATGGGTATCGTATTTGGGACAGGAATTGCTGCTGTTACTGTCGCTGATTATCAACTGGCTGCACCAATTGGCAGCGGCAGCCTGGCAGGACAGATGCAATATTGTCTATCCACAATAACCCAGCCGAGTGCTAATGCTCTCGGGTCCACAATTACCCACCACCGCAGAGCTTTTAACAAAAGCGGGGGGGCTATCACTGTGGCAGAGTGGGGATTACATGCACGATTCAGGGATTCCGGAGGAGCCACCAGGTATATGCTGGCAGCGCGAGACGTGCTGGCTATTCCCATGACGATAGAGGATGATGAAATCATTGAAGGCAGTTATAGTATAAGCACAGGTATCTATTAGGAGAGATATATGCTTTTTCCAAATGAAGGATGGGAAACCGGAGACGCAGGAGGTTGGACCCTTAGCGGGACAGTCAAGCCTACGGTAAGCAACCTTTCTCCGAGGACAGGGTTATGGAGTTTACGCTATGTCAATTATAGCGTAAACTTCTGGGGAGGTGTGGCTTCTTGGCAAATAACTGACCCTGACTTGGTAGATGCTTTAAGGTTTTCTACCTTAACATTCCGCTGCTGGTATCGTGGGGAACCCAGTAATAATCAGGAGAACAAGATTCAAATTATAGACGAATTAGGCACAGCATCGACAGACATGCCAGTAAACGCTGCGTGGGCACAATATGAGGTTTCGAAATTTATTACCGCTTATGCGAAAACGATAACTTTCAAACTCAGTTTTGTGCGCGGTGGAACTGCACCGGTAGGCGCTCAATATGTGGATGATATGGAAAGCGACCCGGTTGTCTTTCCTCCACTGCTTTCGACATTATCGGTTCCAACCCGTCAGGAATTGGATATCAACCCGACTTGCCCTCTCGCTCCGGCTCCGGGGATACCGACAGCTCAATCCTTATCAGCCACGGAGGTGCATTGATGGCTCAAGCAATATTAAACGGTAGTATCCTGGACGATGGCGGGCTCGATTGCGAGGGGCGTTTCCAGTATGGAACCACTCTGGCACTCGGAACCTATACCCCCTGGGTAAGGTCCGGTATGAGAACCGGTGACACCTTTCAGGCTCTTTTAACCAACCTGATGGGTAATACGATATATTACTTCCAGGCAGAGGCCAGAAATGCACTGGGCGCAGGAACTGCCGGATCTGTCTTGTCTTTCATCACTACACTTCCCGCAGTGCCCGAAGTGGCAATTATGGCACCGACGCTTCTTGCTGAATATGCAGCTACCCTGCAAGGGTATATCATCAATGACGGAGGCCGAGGGGGATCTGTAAGGTTCGAATATGGACCATCAACCAGCTATGGTATGGTCACACCGTGGATGTCAGGCTATATAACCGGAGATACTTTTAATCACAGAATTACCGGGTTATCTCCCGGAAATAGCTATCACTGCCGGGCTGTATTCAAAATTAACCCTATCGTGTATAGCGGTGACCTCGCTTTCACTACTCCATCCGAGGTGGGCGCCATGACACTTATAGATGATGAATTACTACACATGCTGGAGGAAAGATAATGGTTATGGATTTTTTGGAAGAACTGAGACGTATCCAATCAAAAGACAATAATGAAACCTTCGACCGGTCCACCGACTCGCTTGAGGCTTTATCCGAGGCCATCGCCTGGATAGTTGCCCACGTGAGTGAACTTCGCCCGGAGATGAGCCTCTACGAGGGCTGGCAGGATGAGCTCGGTATAGATTTCACCCTGTGGACTGTAACCAACCCGGCTACAGGAGCTGCATGGGCACGCGGTGCCGGTGCTGGCGTAATGGCAGCGGACCTGGCTGCTTCTGCTGCACCCAATGCCAACGAGACAGCGAGGCTGGTAGGTAACCAGAGATGGCCTTTCGGACCGGAGTTATCCGGAGTAAATTCTATATTGCGGGTTACAGAGCTCGAATGGGAATTTGCTATTGCTAACCTGGCTAACCTCGACAACACCCTGTCGATATTCGGATTCGGGCCGACACAGGCTATTACCCGGGCTACCAATAATATTGCTGCCTTTGCCCTGGTGGGTGCCGGTAATGCCCTGCAGACGGTTACCGACGCAGCTGGCGTCGAGACGGTTAATACCGGGTTTGGCGAGAACCTGGCCAACAAGAATAAATTGAAGATTACATCTGTGCAGGTGGCCACGGTTGCTACTGTCCAGTTCTATCTTAATGAAACCTTGATAGCGTCACACATAACCAACCTCCCGGATCTGCCGATGTATCCCAACTGGTTCTTCGATACAACCGCAGGAGGGGCTTGCACTCCTCAGATAGGTATAGTCAGAATATGGACTGAGGATGTAATAATTCCATCATAATGAGGTGATAATATGACAATGCCAATAGATACCAAACTAAAGAGGATGCCCTACACAATCAGGGTTGGAAATATTCCCGGGGGGCTTTCCGAATTTATCTCTATCCAAGCGGCTGTAGATTACGCAGATTCGCAGACAGGCGATTGGGTAATAGAGATATACCCCGGGGTATATACCGAAGGTGATATTACTCCGAGCGGAGCAGCAGACATTACCTTAAAGGGAATAGGAGACGGGAGGGTAACTATAGCCCCTGTCGTAGCTCCAGCAGCTGCGGTTATAGTTTCTCCGGGGACACTCCACCTCGAAAATTTAGAGGTTACAGCTCCAGATGCTACTATGCCCGCTTTACGCGTAACAGGTGGCGTATTTAGTGCCCACAAAACGAACTTTACCGGAGTAGGCGCCGGCGACGCTATCCAGCAGGTGGCCGGAGAGATAAACCTTGATGTTTGTGTTATCACTGCGGGGGCTACCGATTTAAGCACAGCACCCTGCACATTAAATATGAATTTTACCCGTGTTGGGGGGAATATCGATACTTCCGGAGCATTTGCGCACCATCTAACCCTCAAAGGGTGTGATCTGGATTATTGGGATATTGCTTCCCTGGCAACCGGAGCGACCACTGTATACCTATTAAATTGTTCGCAGGTAAACGATATAACGAACAGTGGCACCGGTGGTTTTGATATAGAAGATAGCGTTGTGGGCACCGTTACTACGACGGGCACCGGGGCAATCCTCATTATGGGAGGATGGGTTTATGGGTGTGGTGGAGCCACCTCCAATATACTATGGCAGCTCAATGACCTGGGAAAATGGAGAGTTCTTGAAAATATGCCAATAGCAGCTGCTTTGAGTGGCTGTAATCCGGGTTCTACAATAGAAATAGGTCCGGGCACTTTTGCTCTGACCGCCCAATTATCCCGAGCTGTCGATAATATCAAGATAATAGGCAGCGGGTTAGGAACTCGTCTAACTTTGGATGGGGTGACTCCCGTTATCTCTGCCGGCACTCAGGACGGCTGGTTACTGAAAGACTTTGATGTGGATGCGGGGCTGGTAGATATTCAGTTTGCCACCAATTCTACTCTGCATAATATTACTGTCAATGGATTACACGGAACAGTAATTAACCCCGACCTGGGGCAGACCAACTTCCCCGGGCAGCCGGTATTGAGAGTCGAGGAAATAAGGCCGCTGGATCCGGCTGCCACCGAGATAATCAAGGATTTCTCCAAGAAAGAGTATCAACTTCACAATCCTACTTTCGCGACTCCAGAGTTTATATCCGAGTTGCTCAACCGGCAGGCGAGAACCTTCCAGGTCCCGATAAACAACCTTTGGACAGACGGCAGTGTGGGCACCGGAAGCTCTACTCTCTATCCTACTTTTGCCGAAGTAGCCTGTGCTGCAGCTGGCGGTGATTCCGGATTAGTCCATGCTCCCGCAGCCTTAATGAACAGCTATGTCGATGGAACCCAGTGGGATAGAGTTGACTTCGACAACAGGATAGAGATAGCGTTCGATGTATCACGAGACGCCGGATCGCACGCCGATGTCCGGGCCAGGGTCCAGCTCAAACAGGCAAATGCCGAGGGGGTGCTGGCAAACGATGGTTTCGGTATTCAAATCCAGAATTACGATATTTATGGGGAAACTTTTGCGGCTGCCCAAGCAACAGTAAATCTGGGTGTTACCATGACAGCCCTCTATACCTATCGTATTAAAATAATACTTGTCCCCAATGTAGGAACATACTTCTACGTTAATAATGTTCTGCGGGGAGTGGACGCTACGCAGATACCGACCGGTCCGGCTGCCGGCGCATGTTACTGGGTTATATCGATAGACAACGGAGCTGTAGCCACAGCCTGCGTATTGAGGTGCAGCCCGATACTGGTATGGAATCACCTGTAAGGAGATATTAGATGGTTCAAACCGGACCTTATAACTACGGTGCTCGTAACTCCCGGTCGCTTTCCGACGATGGAAAAAGGCTGTGGGGTAAATACATACATATACAGGACTGCTTCGACCGCGGGCTTTCCCGGCAGAACTTCGGGGCAGCCTACGATATCGCTACTCTCGCCGTAGGTGGCGGGGGTAATGATGTCACCACCGTAGTATCCCATAACACCTTGCTGACCGGAGCAGTTATCGGTAACCAGCAGGGAACAAGGATCCATTCACCCCTGGTTGAGAGAGCACGTGAATTCTTTGCCGCCATCTCCGTAGAACTGACTTCTGTGGCCGATGTGGAATTCAGGTTCGGTTTTTATATCGGGGCTACCGAATATGTCTATATCGAGTTTGACAAGAGCGTAAATAATAACTGGCGCCTGACACTCAACGATACTACCGGCGCCGAGTTTGCTACCGCTAATTTCGGGGCACCATCAGCTGGCCAGCTCTATATCATGCGCCTGTGGGTGGAAACCGATGGGACTCCACACTGGGCGATGGGAACATCATGGGATAATGTCCATGAGATCTCTAACGCTGGTATCGCCAAGAAAATGACGGCCAGCGCCCATTACCTGCAATACCTGGTTAAAACAGAGGCTGCCGCGGCCAAGCAAGCGGATATCGATTACCTGGAGACTATAAAATTAAAGATATAATTATTTCTTGAGAAATATATAGGAGGAAATCAAATGGCAGGAGAAATCTTGGTAAAGGTAACACACAACGGGGAGCCGGTAGCCGATGCCGATGTCACTGTGATGGCCGGCGGTGCCGGAAGTGGCAAGGGTAAATCCGACAAGGCTGGTAAG
>JAQTTS010000142.1 GCA_028710655.1 Dehalococcoidales bacterium | reverse complement strand
CACGATATATAAAATTCTAGTTTCGCCCCATGCTCTATGACTGCACTCCACCCGATTAACCATTGCTTCTTCCAAGCTCATCCCTATCATATCATCGCCCCGAATCTATCCATCGCATATCTTTCATAATCTCTCTGCCATCTCTCGTCCTGCTCTCCGCTCAAGCAAACCCCAAACTTAGCTTCAATCGCATCTTTGTTCTCCCAGTAATTCAACTGCCGATCTATCTCTGCCTCCCCGCCAATTTCACGCTTCGCACAAAGCGATTTCAGCAACCAAAAAAATCGCCCTTCAAGCCCATACGCCATAGCAAGCCTCCAATATCTATATACGCCTCGAAGATATAAAAAGCGTTCGGGTGAGAAAAAAATAATCAATAATGCAGCATAGCTTCGCGCCATGCCGCATAAGCTGTCTTCACATCGATTTCATGCAGATATTCGCAAGCGAATTTAGCGAAATTTTCAAGCTTCTCGAATGCTTGATCCGCTACGATCTCGCCTGCGTCGGCTGCATGAAATCCTTCTGGCGACGGCTCCAAATATGTACTGCGAATTATCTTGCTGCCCTTCTTGCCTTCCCATCTCTCCAGATATCTCGGCAGATTGATATCAGCTCTCCATGTCTCATCTTCGGCGCCAGCATCCCACGGCTCGATTAGATCCACCGAGCCCTCGAAAATGGCACCTACGCCATGCTTGAGCTGCACGTCCATGCTCAAGCACTGCGCCCGCCCGTCTATCGCTTCGCCGCTCTTATACCACCCAAGCGCAGCGCCCCACTCGCCCCATTGCTCATCGCTCCAGCTCATTCCCATCCCTCGATATACTGCGATATCTCTTCGATCTCTGAATCCTCCAAATACCTCCTATAGTTCTCTAAGATTTCTTCGGCGCTTGTCATCCGATAATGCTCGGCATAGTTGCTCCACTGCGTCGGCTCCTCCATATAGAATAGCCCTTTCGAGCTAATCCATAAATTGCCACTATGCCAGTTATGCTGATCCCAATACCTCAGCTTATAATCAACCACCTCTTCGATGAAAGCCGTCTGCATCTTCCCGTCCTCGAAAAGCCGATCCTCGGTGAAATAGTGGCCCTCAACCTGGAGGACTGGAGCCGCCAGCGTGAAGACCCCCTCGCATCGGAGATCAGCCAGCACTTCGGCCTGGCTCATGTCGCGGGTCTCAAAATCGATCCGCAACCTCTCCAGGTGCGCCGCCACAAGACGACACCTGGGGCAATCTGGTGTTTTGTATAAAATGACTATCATGATTTCACCCGCCTAAACACGGTTCCTTCTATAATCACTTCGACATAAATGTTCTTTGGCTCGAAAAATTCTATCTTGTCGATGGCGTCTTCAGCATCCATTGCGGCCATCGCCGCCAGTTCGTCGTTCGTAAGCTCCTCCAACGGCTTCTCCATATCATAGCTTTCCGGTTCCGGTACGTAAGGTTCGAACTCCACCACGTACCGGAACTCGATTTTTTGCGCGGTCATTCCGTATGCCTCCGAAAGTCGATCACATAGACCTCTTGATTTGGATCAGCCTTATCAACGCGATTGATTCGACACCACGCCCGCCAATAGTGTGTAACGGTTTGATACCCCTCTCGTTGGGCATCGGCCTTCGAGATGTCTCCTAACCTCTCTTTTCTCAGTCCCGTAACTTCGATCAAGCAATGGTACTCTTTCGAGAGCATCTTCGTCTTGACCCGGTAGACTCCCCCCACTTTCGCCATCGGCCTCTTCCAGGCTCGCCGAGTTTGGGTCTTCGTCCCGGCGAGGATCATATTGACATGCTCTGGCTTGAATAGCATATCAATACCCCAGAATCCCCGCAAGCCTTTGTGATTCGTGGTCCAGCGTCTCGAAGAGCGGACTCCCCAACTTCACCGAATCGAGTCTATTTTCTATAGCCGCGAATCGGAGGTAGAGCCGTTTCCAGTTCATGAAGCTCAATTCGTGCTCTACATGGGGGTTCCCGACATGCTCGTTCTGGTACTTCTCTCTCAGCTCTTTTTCTGTCACCATCTTAATTCACCTCTATTACTTACCTATGGACTACCTAGTATATATAGGTTACTACTGAGTAGGTCAAGGGTAAGATTTATATACCATAGAATCCCATTAAGGGGCATGGTAAAAGTTGCTAAAGCTTCAGTCTCCCTCCCTCCAGATTTGTTAGAGAGGGCGAAAGAAGCCGTAGATGGTAGCAAGTACAGGAATTTAAGCCACCTGATTCAGGTAGCGATAGAACATGAATTGGAGGAAAGTTGAAATGCATCTCGATGACGCCGCAAAAAGTCTCGATGCTATTCGAAAAATGGCATCGGTGGGCGATAAATCGTATGCCACCGATGAAGTCATCAAAGAGCTTGTATATCTATGCGAATCTCTAATTCTCGAACTGTATCGACATGAACGCATGATCGAACGGATTGATGAGAGATGACCCAAAAATGACCCAAAAATACAGAGTCACTTTCGAGATCGATGCTCACGGCACCCACGTCGATGAGATCGTCGAAGCAACGGCAAGCTGGCGGGCTGTAGATGCTGCTAGAATTCGGCGCCATGATAAAGCAGGTTACGTGGTGGACTGCCAGGAGATCCGTGAACACAAGTTTGCGCTCGGAGACCGCGTGAGGATCGCCAGAAAAACAAATCATCGCCTGTGGATGCCACATATGGATACGAGGATAGGGCATGTAGGCGAAATCACGGAGCTTCCGTCAAGCCACGGTCCAGGATATAAAGTGATCACAGATCACCCAAACGACTGTCCTCCGGATGATGGCTACTATTATCCCGAAGACTCCCTGGAGATGGCCTGAATGGGTGCCGGGAAGATGCACAGAGCACGTTCTAGGCGCGAAAAAGCCGCCGAACGGTCTGTGAGAAGGGCCGCGAGACAAACCTCGATTCTGAGGGCTATAGGAGCGATTTGAGCATGACTGACGATGCGAGTGGGAGAATTTGCCCGTTTATGTCCCGGCCCTTCACTGCCGGGCCAATGGGTCCATCATTCGTTCCATGCCAGGTAGAATGCCAGTGCTGGATACCATATCACCTCCCTGGATATAAATCAAGTGATCCTCCAGAAAAACGATTCTCGAAGACCAATGGATATTGCGGTATGATGAGGGAGGACTGAAAGATGACCCTAGAAGATGACATCCGAAAGCTGGCGGATCTCCGCGACGAGTACTTCAAACTTGATACTCAGCTTGAGATGAGCCGTCAGACGTGGCTGGAAGAGAACGCAAATCTGATCATGAAGAGATCGGTATTGAGCGATCAAATAGACTCGTTGGAGAAGGTGCTAGATGGCTAATATCCACACTTGCGCCAAATGCGGAGGCGAGTTCCCGTTGGAGGATATGGCCTCCTATTATGGTATGCTATATTGCGAATCATGCTACGAGAAGGTGATCGAAAATGAGGTTCAACTTCGTGGCAGCCCGGAGGTCCGGGGTTGTTCTGCTTAACTATGGCAGAAAAGATTCCAGGGCTACAGAAAGCCCCGTCCTTCAGGGCGGGGTAGTTTACAATATGCACAGCCCCTCGACAACGTAATAAAGTGTTGTAACAAAATGAAAGAAGGAGATGCTACTTCCTCTTAGCCATCTCCAACTTCTCCCAAACCCCCATCCTACTGGTAGCCAGAGGCAACTTGGTCCCCTGCATCGCATTAAACGTCCTGATAGCCACATTCAGCTCAGCATTTTTGGTCTCGATCCGTTTCAGCACGGAGGCCCGTTCGCGTTCGAGTTCCTCGATCTCGTGTCGTATCGAGTCTATTTTCGCCTTGTCAAATTCCATCTTTCGTCACCTCGAGTACACCGTCTTCTCTCATCACGAACCGCACCTTGTCACCTTTCTTGGCGCCAATAGTCTCGCACCATGCTTTAGGTAGCGACGTGACCCGTGACGAGCTCGACCCAACGTACACTGATCTGACTCCAAGTTGGACCTGCATGTAACCAAACACTGGACTTAGAGTACATATTTCCATCGGCCCGCTCGGTCCCCCCGCTGCGGCGGGGCCCACCGCGCGTGCCTAATCAATGCGCTCTCTCTTGCACACGCATTTTCAGTCCCGCTCGAAAAAGGTGTCGGCCACCCCTGCGGGGGACCCCGGCCGACACCATTTTCGGCGGGCCTTAGCAACGTAAAGGAGCGTGCAAGCGTCGGAGCGACGTTTGATAGGAAGAGGTGAGATAAAATGAAATATGCAGAATGGGTTGTTTCCGGCTGCGCAGCAGCTGTGGCGGAGTACATGAGCATAAGCGTCGACGAGGTCATCGCCGCCGCGGACAGCGACAAGATCGTCCGTCGTGGCCGAGCGCTGGGCTGGCAGCCGCCTCTCGGCAACCATATGCCGGATAAGCTCACCCGCACGGAGCGCATGCTACTCCGGAACCGGAAGCCGTTCGATGAGCGGCTCCTGACAGACCGGGACGTCGAACACGTCCTCGGAAACAACGATTACTGGGCCACGTACGAAACGTACAGCGATGATCCGGACTTCGAACCGAAATCGACGGTTCGATGGACAAACCAGCATGGTGTTACGGTGTCGACGACTTTAGGGGGACTGTGATCCCCCACTCCCGTCACGCAAACTTAAAGCCGTCGGCCCTAAAGGGCTTCCCGCGCTGCGGCGCGGCGACGGCATTAAGTTGCGTGACTTCTAACATAGAAAATAGTTCAAAACGGAAAGGGGTGACCAAATGTACCAGCTCAACATCTTCGATTCAGGTGCTCCGAACCATACCTGGTTCGAGGTAACCAAAGTAGAAAAGAATCTGGCATACGTAACCAGATATGCCAGATCCAATGAACAAATCTCCAGGGACTACATATGTCTCCAAGCAAAAGACGACAACGGCCATCGAACGGTAATGCTGAAAGATGGTCATTTGTGGGTTGAAAACTGGGTGTGGAATCGTAAGCTGACACGATTCGGGCCAAGAGTACAGGGGTCCTACTATGGATACGCTCGTTATCAAGCAAAGAGAACAGAACACGCGACAGAGGTCCGTCGCGTGAAGAGAGAGTTGACCGTCCTATAGATTGAACCAACTGCGAGGAGATGAAGAAGATGGTAATGATAATGAGTGTCTTGGTGAATTTGACCGGGGATTGGATAGCGTTCCCGGATCAAGCATTGCGTAGAGATGTTCCAAATGCAGAGATCATATACTCTGCTGTGGATCGGGGGGAACTCCGATCCGGTCATACCGACCGGATCGGGTCAATCGGCTCATCTGCATATAAGGAGGCAGTTGGCCGGGATATTCCCGAAGCGGGCAAAGGAACCAAAGAAGACGTAGATCGTCTTCTCGAAGACGCATGGTTCTGGCAATTATCGAGGAGATGAGAGAAGATGATAATTGAGTATGCGAATGGCGAAACGGAATGGGTTAATGACGAGGAGGACGCCAGACGGATTCTGGATCAAGAATACCCCAACGCTGTCTACGGTGAGCGGGAAGAGGATATCTACGGGGAGAGGTTCCGCATCCTTGTCTGGCAGAATGAGGAGGATGCCGGGGAGCCTGGTACCGGGGACGATGGAAGCAACGCCATCGCAGAGATCGTCTACTACAAGACGCGAGAGGAGGCCCCCTGATGCCCCGGCCCCTATTGAACAGGTGATAGACATCCTCTCGAAATAAGTAAGGTAATCAAGGGGAAGAACGAGCTAGGATCCGAGGGGGCTATCGTGATAAGGTCGGAAGCGATCCTCCAGGCGATGCCCTACCTCCAGTTCGAGGACGACGAGCTGGACGGGCTCGATTCGAAGATATGCCACAGGCTGAATCAGATAGTGGACCAATAAGAAAGG
>JAQTTS010000141.1 GCA_028710655.1 Dehalococcoidales bacterium | reverse complement strand
CGTTACAACTGTTCTCATTTCTCTCTCCCTTGCTCTATGCTCTATTTCCCCTATCCTATCATCTTATCATTATACCTGTCAATAGGTTAATCAGGCTCACACTTGTCATTTACACGTAAAACTCTCATGTTTGGTGAGGTAATTGCTATTGTCACAGATTCATTCACACTCATATTGACATTGTTAACTTGTTTACATGATGCCGTTCTGGTAGTCAAGCATTGACTTCTGCATGCCTGTGTGGTATTGACTAGAGGTAAGACTATTATTGTACGCCCGCACGGGAAACCGGAGCGGGCTGTTTTGTTTCTGACTACTTTATTACGCGCATATCACCGGGCGCGGTCATCGCCAGAGAGAGACCGGCGCGGACATCACCTGGGCTGAATATCAAGTTGGGTAATTCCTGAGATTGGACTTGATAGCATCCCCTCTACCTTATATGCGCAATCCCGCATATAGTCCCGTACGCATAAGATTGGTTCGCACTATAGTCCTTATGTCGAATCAGGCTCGTTTTGGACTATGAAAGAGGCAGGGGGAGGGGGTGGGGGACTTCCTCGCCGGAGGAAACGCAGGACGTAACTTGGTCGCTCTCACGAAAATGTTCCAGAATCGAGTGGGTGAATAAGGAATAGTAACACAGGGGAACGGGGTAAAGCAAGGTAGTTGCCAGTGATCAAGGTTGGTAAGCAAGAAAGAGGGGCGGCACGGTTTCAGGCGTGCCGCATTAATTGAATAATTAATCAATTGAATAACGGATTAGTCTCAAAAAGGTGTACATCATGAGTAAAGGATACATACAGAAGTTGGCATGGGTAAGGAAGAAGATAGAAGACCCGTACAATGCGAAGTGTTACATAGACTTAGAGTTATTCGTACCGAAGCCGACGAGAGACAATCCGTATCCGTGCATACTGGTATCGGTAAGGAATGGTCACTCGAAGTTATTTTTCAGGCTTCGGGATGTAAGTGACTTTGTACAGGGGTTTTCGCTTTCGCGGCGGATGAAGGAGAAGTTAAAGGATGGTTTAGCGGAAGCGAATCTTGAGGCAGACCAGATTGAGCAAGACATGAAGCTGGTATTCAGGCGGCGTCATTTGAAGCCAGGGGAGAAGATAGTCAGCACAGAGACAGGAGAAATCATAGCAGAGGCGGAGAAGATAGCGAGGGACTATTTAACTGGAATATGAGGGGGCGACAATAAGTGGAACCGAGTCAAATCAAGGAAGATTTCGAGCGGTACCGGGGCAAAGGGTTAGCGGCGGCGTGTGAAGGGTTGACTCCCGCGCAGCGTGATTATGTCTGGCACAGGCTGGTAGGGGAGAGCCATGACGAGGCGGTCAAGAGTGTCGGGATAAACCGGAAGACGCCGGAGATGTGGGAAGTCCGTGACCAGATGGGGCGGATAGACTGGATACTGGAAAACCGGAAGGACTATGAAGAGGAGGCGTTAGAGCAGAGGCGGCTTGAGATAGAGCGGGGCGTTGAGAAGCTGATGCAGGAGCTTGTCAAGAAGCCGCTGGATGATCTTTCACCGAGCCAGCTTAAAGCGGTGGTTGACCTGTTCAAGATGAAGATAACGAAAGCGCCGGTAGAGGACGGGACGGCGTATGACCGGCAGGTAAGAGAAGGGAAGAGGGTTAAATGAAATCTGAGTATGAAGAAATAGACGTTCTCGAATACTACTGCCTTGAGGAGATGGTTCCTTACCAGTGGGAATATGATGCGGGAGCGTATCCCAGGCTGAAGCGCGGGGAACTGAAAGCGATTCACGTCTGGTTGAATTAGGAGCGTAAACATGCCGTGCAAAGGTAAGAAAAAGGGGAAACGGTAGATGTCTCAAACCGACCTCTTCGGGATACCCGCCGAAGAGCGTATTAAATATGTCGAGTCGAACCTGTTCGTGATGACCAAAGACTCGAAGCTCGTACCGATGATGCTTTGGCCTGCCCAGAAGGACTACATCAGACACCGGACGCACCGCGATATTGTCTTGAAAGGCCGTCAGATGGGTTTCTCCACCGGTATTGAGGCCGACGATGCCTGCGCTCTTTTCACCCTCCCTTTTCAGAGACAGGCGATTATCACGCACGATACGGAGACCTCCGAGTTCCTGCTTCAGAACGTACACCGGTTCTGGCGGAACTTGCCGAAAGAGAAGCAGCCGAAGGTGGACTGGAGTTCGGCCTACCGCATCCGGTTCCCTTTGATTGATAACTACATCTACATTGACTCGGCCAAGTCAGACTCGCTCGGTATCGGCCACACTCTAAATTGTGTGCATCTTTCCGAGACATCCCGCTGGCAGGAGCAGAGGGCGAGAGACCTTTACGCCGGTATCTCGCAGACAGTCCCACTGGACGGCGTGATGACCATTGAGAGCACACCCCGGGGACGGGCCGGTATCTTCTACGAGCTTTATATGTCGGCCAAGCGGAACGACATACCGTACAAGGCGCACTTCTACCCCTGGTGGTGGGACCCGAACTACACCCTGCCGGTAGAGAAGAAGCTGGAATTGACCTCAGACGAAAAACTGATGGTCAAGCACTACAATCTGACGGAAGGCCAGATTGCTTTCCGGCGCTTGAAACAATCCGAGCTTAAAGAGCTTTTCTTCCAGGAATACCCTGAAAGCGACCAGGACTGCTGGCTCAGCAGCGATATTGCGGTGGTCTCCGGTGTGATTCTGAAGCCGTACTACCTGGCGATCAAAGAGCCGCGCATGGAAGACGACCACACGGCTATCTGGAAAGATGTTATCGGCGGGCGCAAATACGTCATGGGTGTGGACGTGGCAGCCGGATATGAGAAGGGTGACTTCTCCGTAGCCTCCGTGCTGGACGTGAGGACGCTGGAATATGTGGCAAGGATAAAAGGCCGGATGCCCCCCGACCTGTTTGCGGAAAAGGTGTTCCGGCTGGGACTCCGTTTCAATCAGGCGCTTATTGCGGTTGAAAGAGCAGGGCACGGGCACTCCGTTTTGAGGACGCTGCTTGAGAAGGACTATCCGAACCTTTACTACCATGTGGACTATGACGACATCCTTCAGGCAACGCGGAATGAACCCGGATGGAAGACTTCGCTCAAGACGAAACCGACGATGGTAACTGACCTGGTAGCGGCAATCAGGGCACAGGACTTGATAAGCTGGTCGGAGAACTTCGTGACCGAGGCGGCAGGCTTGACCTGGGAAGGGGTGGCAGGCGGCGGCAAGGTGAAACCGACCTTTGGTGGGCACGATGACGAGTGGGACGCCGTGAGTATCGCGCTCCAGATTCGGGAGCAGACGCCGATTATTGATGAGGGACGCGCACGCGTGACCTCATACGTGAGATTGTAAGATGGCAGAATTAGATAATCTCAAAAAGGATGACCAGCTCCAGCTTATCGAGACGGATACGCAGGAGCTTACGACTTTCTGGGCTAATCGCAACAGCCAGATGCTTGAAGACCGGAAAGTCGTGCATCTTATTAAGAACGAAAAGGAAAAGACCGACAAGACCAGATGGTGGACTAACGAGCCGAAGGTCTTCTTCGATACGGCTAGGGCGATGGTCAGTTTGACTCCGCCTAAGTTCCGCTTGCCGATCCCGATAAACTTCTCCCCGGAAGAGAAGCAGAAGATGAACAAGGCGGAGCGTCTTTGTCTCGGTATCTGGCGTCAGTTGAACCGGAAAGCCGGACGTATGGGTAATACTTCATGGCTCTATGACTTCGCCTACTGGATTCTCCTCGGCCATTATGCTTACTACTCCGGCATCGAAAAAGGGCAGGACGGCATCGAGTTTGTAGCCGACATCCTTGACCCCATGACCGTCTACCCCAAGTGGGACAAGGACGGGTTGGTAAAGGTTGTACGGGCTTACGAGACCGACAAAATCACGGCGGAGGGTATGGCGTGGGATTTCCAGCAGAAGGGGCTTAAATTCGAGTATGAAGACCCGAAGGAAGGTCAGAAGCCGAAGGTCGTCAACTATTGGGTGCGCGACGGCAAGAAGATTTACAACGCTATCACTATCAACGGCGTACTGGCGAAAGAACTGACTCACCATACCAAACTCAGGGAAATCCCGATTCATTACGGCATGGTGGGTATGCCAGACAAGATGACCGATAACTGGATAATGCGCCAGGGCGAGGCCATTATCGCGGCTGATGTGGACATGATTCAGTACACCAATACCATGCTCTCGCTCAGGGCGACTATCATGGCGGAGACGGCTTACCCCAACATCGTGACCAAGACTCGCACCGGCATGGCTCCAATCAAGCCTGAAGACATCAAGGGTTACGGCAGTAATATCCCCTTGAAGCTGGCGGACTCGATTGAACTCCTGAAGCACGCGACCACTCCCCAGGATGTGGATATGCTGATGCAGTATATCAACGGGCAGATGCAGAAAGGCGCGTTCCCCAACGTGGTTTACGGAGGGTTGTCGGTAGAAACCTCCGGTTTTGCCATTAACCAGCTTATGAACGCCATCAAATACCGGCTGGGCCCGTACACCAACGCGGTCAACTTCGCCATTTCTACCCTGATGAGCGACTTCCTGTACCTCTTCAGGACAGGGAACTCGGGGAGCATCACCCTTTCGACGGAAGACCCCTACTCCCTAAAGCGCGGCCTGTCCTTTATTGAAGAGTTCAAACCGGAAGACGTGCCGGAGCGGATTTACGTCGAGGTAGATATACCGCTCCAGAATCAGTTTGACAAGACTCAGGCTATCTTGAACGCGGTGCAGGCGATACAGTCCGGCGTTCTTTCCCGCGAGACGGCGTGGGAGACCATGCTGGACATTCAGGATACCGACCAGGAGAAGCAACGGATACAGGACGATATGGTCTCCAATGACCCGTTCGTCATGGGCATTGAAATTATCGAGCGCATGTGGGAGCGGGTAGAGTATTACACCGCGATGAAGATGTACCCGCAGGCGGAAGCTCTCAAGCGGTACATTATGATTAAGGAAATGGAGATGGGGATGCGGCAGGGAATCCCCGAAGTCCCCGGCGCTCCGGGCGTTCCGTCCAGCCAGTCCCCGCCGGAAGCGCGGCGCTCACCGGATGTAGGACGGGCGATGCTCGGAGTTGGACCACCCGGCCTTAGCCGGAGACCTCAGACGCAGGAAGAGAGGGCGGCCAGTAAAGCCAGCCCTCGTTTAGTTTCATCTTCAGGTGAGGCGTTGCTATGACGACTCAAAGAGGCGGAAATACCAACTGGAATAAACCACTGGCCGAGCTACCGCCTGAAATCACGCTCCCCGATGGTTCGACTATACCTATCTATTGGGAGTTCGGGGAAGAACTTGATGACGGTTTCGGCGGGACAATCGAAATCCTGATACCCGTTCCCTACGACATCAATGCCTTCAAGACACTGGGCGGGCTGGCCGATATGCTCATGTCTTACACTGTCAAACGGGATGCCCTGGGTAATCAATCTTTCCTTTCAGGGGAAGAAGCTACTCGGTTTGGCATCACCGGCGATACTATCTATAAAGGTTCGGCGTATACCGCCCTCACCAATGAGATGCAGAAGCGGGGAATCCCCGCGTCGGAAGACTCCGATGCCCTGCTTTCCCGGCATGTCTCCGGCCTTATCCCCGGCAATCCGCTTGATGAAGAGGCCATATTCGGCCATGTCCAGAAGATGCAGCAGTATCCGGCGTATGCCGCCGAACTCCGTAAGCTCGGCTGGCTCCCGCAACTCTCGGAGCAGCAGAGTCAGATTGCGACGGCAAGGGATGAGCAACTTGGCAAGGCATGGGCGGGCGGGTTTCAGAATCAGCCTACCTTTACCAATGAACTTGAACAGCAGAAGTGGCTGGCAAACATGACCAAGCCGGACTATGAAAAG